>NZ_JBHMAU010000053.1:0-85250 GCF_042429315.1 Brevibacterium otitidis
CGCCGCCTCGCCCGCGGCTACCGCAACCAGCACAACTACCGCCTCCGCATGCTCCTCGCCGCCGGCGGACTCACCCCATGACCCCCACCGGATGTCCGAAGAGCCATTATGGGTATGTCAGTGTCACGTGTCGGCTGGTCGGTTGCCCGCCATGTCTTCGGTCCAGTATCCGATCACGTGGTGTCGGTCGCGGGGTGAGCAGAGTCGCTTACGGAGCTCGGTGCGGATAGAGCGGCTGGCGGTTGCCTCGCACGCTGCCCACGCGTACCAGGGCTCATCGGGCGGGGTAAGCGCAGCAACGGCGGCGGGCAGCGCGCTGGGGCCATGGCCATTTCCGGTCCCGGACAGCCAGCGGTACTCGACGGTGGCGGCGGAGTTGATGGTTTGGATGTCGGCGGGCTCGGGTACTTCGATGATGGCGAGGGCTCGGGCAGTTTCGGGGAGTTCTTCGACAATGCGTCCTAGGCCGGGAAGCCCAGTGGCGTCGGCAATGAGGAATTGGAACGTCGCGTCGGATGGCGGGCGGTAGTAGGAGCCGCCGCCATGGAAGGCGCCGATGATGTGGCCGGGCTCAGCGCGTTCGGCCCAGGTCGAGGCGATTCCTCCGCCATGGATCGCGAAGTCGATGTCGAAGCGGCGGCCTTCGTCGTAGACGTTGCGGACAGTGTAATGGCGCCACGGGGGTTCTTCGCCGGCCCACCCGGGCCCATACTCAGGCAGGTTAAACGTCGTCAGATCGGCTTCGGTCTCGCCGGGGCGGGGGATCGCGATATCCATGCGTTCGTCGCCGGTGCCGTCGGTGCGCCAGCGCCAGTCGCCGATGGTCTGGAACGAGATCCGGATCATGTGTGGGGTGAGTCGTGCGACGCGTTCGACGCGGGCGGGGGAGCAGGGGACGGGCATGGGGTTATTCCTCCTCGAGAGATGCGGGCGATGGGTGAGGCGGGAAGTCTGGTCGCGTTCACGTGTCCAGGCGTCCCAGAGTGAGCGGAAGACGCCGCTGCGGTCGACGAGCTCGCCGAGGTCTCCTTGCTCGATGATGCGGCCGTCCTCGAATACAGCGATCGAGTCGGCGTGCTCGGCGTGGGAGAGACGATGGGCGATGATGATTGCGGTGCGCCCGTGGACGGCCGCGTCGACGGCGCGGTCCAGTGTCGTGTCCGCGCCCGCATAAGCGGATGCTTCGTCGAGCAGCACGATGGGCGGGTCGGCGAGCAGGACACGGGCAAGCGCGACCTGCTGGAGGCGTTGCTCGCCGAGATCCTGCGGGGCGGGGGTGTCGAGCCCGTGTGGGAGGTCGTTGACCCAGTCGGCGCCGACTGCGTGGAGAGCCGTTCGCAGTTCGTCGTCGGAGGCGTCTGCGCGAGCAAGGCGCAGGTTGTCGGCGAGTGTTCCGGAGAACAGGTGTGTCTCCTGCGTGACGAGCATGACCGCTGGCTTGCTTGAGTCCTGCCCGGCTTGGGTTGCGGGCTGTCCGCCGACGAGCACGGCACCCCGGCCAGGTTCGGCCAGTCCCGCGATGAGTCGTGCGGTGGTCGATTTCCCCGATCCGCTCGCCCCGACGAGCACGACACGCATCCCCGGGTTGATTCTGATGCTGACATCGGCGATGGCGGGTCGATCCGATCCCGCCCCGGGATAGGTGAACGTCACGTGATGGAGCTCGACGGAGGCATCGCGAATCGGATGTCGCGGGGCTGCCGGCGCGGTACTGTGCAGCACGCCGACGAGACGCTCGAGTCCTGCCTGGGCGCGCTGCAGATCATCGATGCTCGACAGCAAGGCTCCGATGGGGCCGAACAGGCGGTGGAAGAACAGTGCGGCGGCGGTCACCGTCCCGACGGTCATTCCGGCCGTCTCCACGAGCCAGAATCCGACGGTGAGCACGGCGGCGAGACCTGCGAACTCGGCCAGGTTGAGCGTGCCGTTGAACACGTTTCGCGCCCTGCCGGCCGTGCGAGCGGTTTCTACCGCGGTCAGGCTTCGCTCGGCGATCAGTCCGAGACGAGAAGGGGCGAGACGATGGGCGCGAATGGTGCGGGCTCCGGCGACGCTCTCGATGATCGCTTGTCCGCGGTCGGACTCCTCGCGGCGCAGTCGCACGTACAGAGGGCGCGAGCGACGCAGGAACCGCGTCACCGCGACCAGCTGCAGCGGGACGGCGATCAGCGCGGCCAGTGCGAGGAGCCGATCAAGCGCGGCGATTCCGACCGCCGTGAGCACGATCGTGAACAGGGCGCCGACAAAGCGCGGCAGCACTCCTGACCCGGCCTCGGTGACCGCCTCGACATCACCCGTCAGTCGCGACACCACGTCCGAGCTTCCCGCCCGTTCAACGGTCGTGGCATCGATCCGCATCGCGGCGGTGAATACCTCCTCGCGCAGCTCGGCAAGCATCCCCTGCACGCAGACCACCAGCAGCCGTCCGCCCCACCAGGCGGTCGTGGCCGAGACGGTCCCGGCTCCGACGAGGACGCCGGCTGCGAACGGGATGCGCCACACGTCGACGCCGGAGAGGATGATGTCGACGATCCAGCCCAGCACGGGAGGGATCGCCAATGCACTGGCGGACCCGGTCAGCAGCAACGCCACTGTCGCGGTGATCGGGCCTCGTCGTCGCGCAAGGAGACCACGGACGGTGCGCAGGGTGTCGCGGATCGATGCGACGGGCAGCGTCTCGGTCACGGGGACACCGCCTGTGCAACCCGGGGTGCGGTGAGGTCGATGACCGTCGCGCAGCTGTCGAGCAGGATCGGGTCGCTTGTGATCAGCAGGATGGTGCGGCCGCATCGTGCGAGGCCGGCTCCCACACGATGCGTCGTGATGGGGTCGAGCGCAGTCGTCGGTTCCTCGAGCACGAGAACATCGGCCGGGGTGTGCAGCGCTCGTGCCAGCAGCAGTCGCTGTCGCTGTCCTCCGGACAGGCGGCGCCCCCGTTCACCGATGGGCGCGTCTGGTGATCCGACATGCTCGATCACGTCGTCCAGCGCGGTCGCTTTCACCAGATCGTCGTTCAACGCGGAGGAAGGGGAGGTCGCGAGGGTGACGTTGTGCCGGATGCTGCCGGTGAACACGAACGCATCATGAGGCGGAGCCAGCACGTGCTTCCGGTAGGCAGCCGGGCCGATGGTCAGGGCGTCGACCCCGCCGAGCATGAGTTCGCCCGGTGCGGGCACGCTGCGGAACCCCAGCCGGGCTGCCACGTCCCGAGCGTGCCTGGCGCCGACCACCCGGATGCCGATCATCCGTCCCGGCTGCGACTCGATCACACGACCGTCCATCGTGGCCCACCGCAGCATGCCGTGATCCGGTTCCGTCTCCTGTCCGCCGGGAAGAGTGTGCGGCTCGGCGAGCAGGTCGTGCAGGCGCCGGGCTGATGCGCGCTTGTGTGCCCAGTTCGCCCCGAACGTGCCGATGTGGTCGAGGGAGGCTTGCAGGAACTGGGCCAACCCCACCACGGTGATCAACTGCCCCGGTGTGATCGTCCCGTGCATCGCCATCCACCCGGCCACGGCAGCCAGCGCGCCGAGGTAGAGGATCGATACTGCCGTGCTCACCGCCTGGTAGGTCAAGAGTGACCGAGACGCGCGGATCGCGCCGTCGCGGGAGGCTGTGCTCGCTTCGCGGTAGCGGGCGACGATCTGCGGATGGGCGGCGAGGCCGTGGACGATCCGCAGCCCCTCCATGGCGTCCGTCGCCACGTCGCTCGCCTGTGAGACCGCGCTCTGCTCGGCCATGCCCAGACGTTCCAGTGGCCGAGCCAGTGCTGCCATGCCCCACAGCACCAGCAGCGCCCCGGCCAGCGCTCCGAGGCCGAGCGGGATCGAGATGAGCAGCAGCGCAGCCACCGCGGTGAGCAGCGCCGCGATGGTGGCGGCCTGTTCGGCGATGCTCCACGCGACGCCGGCAACCCGATACGTGTCGCTCGTGACGACGGACAACACCTCGCCGGTCCGGCGCGTGTTTATTCCTCGCGGATGCAGCACCCGGGCGACCGCGAGCTGCCGCAGGTCATGCTCACCGTGCCCGTAGATGCGAACCATCGCCAGGCTCGCCCATTGGTAGCTGAACGACAGGACGAGGAACACCGACCCCAGCACACCCAGCCACAGCGCCAGGGCGCCCGGATCACGAGGGAGCACCGCCCGGTCGATGACCACGCCGATGAGGATCGGCACCGCTGCCTCGCTCGCCTGGTGAAGCATGAACCCCGCAGTCGCCGCCGACAGTCGCCACCCACGTCCGCCACGCAACAGCGCAAAACGCATGATCCGGCCGGGCGTCTGTCGTGTCAAAGGGGAACTGTCAGTGGTCACTCTTGAGATGTTAGGCGTGCGGGCGACCGCAGGGATGACGAATGTTGTCGCCGAGCAGACATTGTGGATATGTTAGCCTTACCTAAATAAATGTAGGGCTGTGGGGCAGTGAGGGAGTGCTGGTGACTCTGCTCGATTCGTCGCCGACCGACGAGTGCATCGATGATGCTGTGGGCTTTCCGGTGCGGGAGCGGATCGTGCCCGAAGGGTACCTGCTGACCACCCGGTACCTGCGATATGCGTACGTCGATGACGCCGATGGGTGCTCGCCGGGCGAACACGCTCACCCCGAACATGTCGTGTTCTGGCCTGAACGTGCTGCCGCCGAGGTCGAGGTGGAGGGCACCCGCTACAACCTCACCCTTGGGCAGGGGCTGTGGGTGCCCGCCGGAACACGGCACGCGGCAAGCCGCGCCCCCTCCACCACACTGGCGGCCCTATACCTCCTACCCGAGACGTGGGAGGGCGCCGCACCGGAGGTGCGCCCGGTCACCGTGAACGCCGCTCTGCGGGAGCTCCTCAGTCATCTGGCGATCACCGGTATGCCCCGCCAGCAGCGGCTGCGCGCCCAGCGGGTCTGTCTAGAGCTGGTCGCCGATGACGCGTGCCCTGTGATCGAACTGCCGCTCCCGCGGGATCCGCGCATCGCCCCGATCGCCCGGGCGATCATGAGCGGCCCTGCCGATGACCGCTCGATCGAGGACTGGGCATGGGCCACCTCCACCAGTGCCCGCACCCTCGCACGTGCGTTTCGTGCCGAGACCGGGATGACGTTCACCCAGTGGCGCACGGCCGCACGCATGTCAGCTGCGGTCCGTCTCCTCAGCGACGGAACACCCGTCGGGATAGTCGCACGCAGGGTCGGCTACGCCACCGTTAGCGCCTTCAGCGCCGCATTCCACCGTGTTATGGGACGCCCGCCGCACCGATTCCTGCCCGCAAATAACGACGACTGACGAAAGACCAGTCCAAGAATCGAGGCTGCGGAGCACCGCGCATCGCCAGCGGGCGCAGCGGCGTTGGTCGCGTGCTCTCGGCGCTTCTCGCCGCTGGGGAGCTCCGGGCCCGCTCGGTTCCATGCGGGGTGCTCTTTGGGGTCATTCAATGTCGCCCGGCGGTGTCTCTTCCCTGAGGGCTGCTCGTGCGGGAGCCCGCTCACTGCGCTGTGACAAAACAGCGGTGAACTTGTGTCCGTCCAACGCAAAGAGGTGTCCGCTATCGGCAACCAGCACTGCGTAACCTGTCCCCAGGCATGCTTAACCTGGCTGCTGGTCGTCTTCCCCTGGCGACACCCGATTACATCCCTCGGAGGATTCATGTTCGTTCTGCGTCGCACCAGCGCGCTCGTCACACTCGCCGCATTGGTCCTTGTGGCCGCCGGCTGCTCGTCCACGGCCGACTCGACTGCAGCCCCTGACGGGGCGGCTGCGACGGAATCGGGTTTCCCTCGCACGATCGAGCACGCGCTGGGCGAGGCGACGATCCCGGAGAAGCCGGAGCGCGTGGTGACGCTGAGTTGGATGAACCACGACATCGTCGCCGCGCTGGGCGTCGCCCCGGTCGGCGTTCCCGAAACGTGGGGCGGAGACGAGGAGGGCTTCACTCCGTGGTTCCGCGACCAGATCGAGAACGAGCTGGACGCGGAGATGCCGGAGGTCATCACCGTGACCGAGGATGGCCCTGACTACGAGCAGATCCTCGCCCTCCAGCCGGACGTCATCATCGGCGTGTACTCCGGCTTCACCGAGACAGAGTACGAACGGCTCAGCGAGATCGCCCCGACTGTCGCGTACATGGATCGGCCGTTCACCGCCGGCGCGTGGCAGGAGCACACCGAGATCATCGGTGAGATCCTCGGCGAAGATGACAAAGCCACCGAGCTGATCGAACAGACCGAGGCAGCCATCGACGAGGAAGCCGCGAAGCACCCCAACCTCGACGGGGCTTCGTTCCTCTACAGCACGGCCTTCTCCGAGGGGGCAACGGAGATCACCGCCTATATCAGCGAGGACCCGCGCGTGCGGCTGCTGCACGCGTTCGGCCTGGTCGACACTCCGCAGCTCGCTGCGGAGACAGCAGACGTGCCGGCGGACACCTGGTACGGCGGCATCAGCCTCGAGGAGCTCGATTCGGTGGAGGCGGATGTCGTCTTGGCGTGGTCGTTTGCCGCCGCCGACACCAAGCACACGCTCGAGCACCCGGTCTTCAACCGGTGGGACCCGATCGCGAACGGCCGCTACTTCATCGCCGAGGACAACACGCTCGGCATGGCCACCAGCGGTCCCAGCGTGCTCAGCATCCCGTGGGCGATCGAGCAGGGCTACATCAAGGACATCTCCGCGGCGATCGACGGTGGCGCCGTCGTGCGCAGGGCCCAGTGACACGGTGCCCCAGGGTTCCCCCTATCGATCCGGATTCGGGCAGATGAGCGTCCCGACAGTGACGGCCGCCCGTGCGATCGAGGAGCGGGCGGCACCGTCCGGTGTAACTCGCTCCGGGGCGTTCCGACTGGCCGGTCTCGGTGTCGCGACTGCCGTGCTCGCTGTCGTCGTCATGCTCAGCATCGGCGTCGGCGCCCGAGCTATCGCACTGCCGACGATCTGGGACTCGCTGTGGGCGTATGACCACACGATCGATGAGCACGTGTTGGTATTCGAGCTGCGCGTGCCGCGCACAGTCGTCGGCTTGGTCGTGGGCCCGGCGCTCGGGATGTGCGGGGCGCTGATCCAGGCGTACACCCGTAACCCGCTCGCTGATCCCGGCATCCTCGGCGTGAATGCCGGCGCGACGTTCGCGGTGACGATGGCGGTCGGGTTCCTCGGCATCGCCGCCCCGCTGGGCTACGTATGGTTCGCGTTGCTCGGCGCCGGCGCCGTCACGATACTCGTGTACGCGCTTGGCGCCGTCGGCGGCGGCAAAGCCACCCCGGCGAAGCTCACCCTCGCGGGCGTGGCGATCAGCGCCGTGCTGGGCGGCCTCACCACCGCGATCGTTCTCGGCAACCGTGACACCTTCGACGACCTCCGGTTCTGGGGCGTCGGATCCATCGGCGGACGACAGCTCGATATCGTCCTCTCCTTCGCGCCGCTGATTCTTCTCGGGCTCCTCCTCGGCCTTGGCGCCGCCCGAGCGCTCAACGCCCTCGCGCTCGGAGACGAGCTCGCCGCCTCGCTCGGGGTTCGTGCCCGGCGGGTGCGGATCGTCGTGATCGTCGCCGTCACCCTGCTCGCCGGCACGGCGACCGCGCTGGCGGGACCGATCGGGTTCGTCGGGCTCATGATCCCGCACGTCGTGCGCTGGTTCGTGGGCCCCGATCAGCGATGGATCCTTGCCTACACGATTGTCGTCTCACCGATTCTGCTGCTGCTCTCCGACATCCTCGGCCGAGTCATCCTCCCCAGTGGAGAACTGCGCGTAGGCCTTGTCACAGCCGTCATCGGTGCCCCGGTGCTCATCGTCCTCGCACGACGACGGTCGGTGAGCGGCCTGTGAGCACCAACTCCCGCCGCAGTGCCGAGCACGACACCGTCGACCACGGATACCGCGCGATCGCCATTCGCGTTCCCCGGGTCTCGGGAGTGGTCGGCGTCCGTGCCCTCGCCGTCTGCGCCACCCTCGCACTGTTCACCCTGATCCTCGCGGTCATCTCCCTCACCCTCGGCACCTACCCCGTGCCCCTCGGCGACGTCGCCGCCGCGCTCACCGGCACCGCCAGCGAGCAGACGCACATGCTCGTCGTGGGGTGGAGACTGCCGCGGGCACTGTTCGCAATCGCCTGCGGCATCGCCCTCGCCATCGCCGGCGCCATCTTCCAATCCCTCACCCGCAACCCGCTCGGCTCCCCGGACATCATCGGCTTCTCCTCCGGCTCCTACACCGGCGCGATCCTCGTCATGCTCCTTGTCGGATCCACCCGCTACCTCGACATCGCCGCAGGTGCCATCCTCGGCGGCATCATCACCGCCGCCATCGTCTATCTCCTCGCCACGGTGCGCGGATCCGTGCAATCGTTCCGGCTGATCATCATGGGCATCGGCGTCGCCGCCCTGCTATCATCGCTCAACTCCGCACTCATGTTGTCCACCAGCGTCGACACCGCCATGCTCGCCGCGGTCTGGGCAGCCGGATCCTTCAACGCGCTCGGCCACGACCAGCTCTGGCCCATGACAGCGCTCCTGCTCATCCTGCTCGCCGCCGTGACGACGCTCGCCCCGGGCCTGCGCCAGCTCGAACTGGGCGACGATGCCGCCCAGTCGCTCGGCGTACGCGCCGACCGCACCCGAGCCCTCGCCGTCGTCCTCGGCGTCGCCCTCACCGCGCTCGTCACCGCCGCCGCCGGCCCCATCTCCTTCATAGCCCTCGCCGCGCCACAGATCGCGCGTCGCCTGGTGCGCGGATCGGGGCCGCTACTCGTTCCCTCGGCGCTCGTGGGCGCATTCAGCCTGCTCACCTCCGACATCCTCGCCCAACGCCTCGGGATGCCCGTCGGAGTCGTCACCGTCTCGCTCGGCGGCACATACCTCGCCTGGCTGCTGATCTCGGAGTTCCGGAGAAGAACATGACCACTACCAGTCCCGCCACCCACACCTCTGCCGTGGACGCAGTACGCACAGTCGCCGTGCGCGCCGGGTACGACAAGCGGATCATCGTCGACGGGGTCGACATCACCATCGCCCGCGGCACGTACACCGCCATCATCGGCCCCAACGCATGTGGCAAATCAACCCTGCTGCGCACGATCGCCCGCGTCCTCCCGGCCCTCGATGGCGCGATCCTGCTCGACGGAGACGACATCCACCGTCTGCCGCCGAAACAGCTCGCCACCCGGCTCGGCCTGCTTCCCCAGACCTCCCTCGCCCCGGACAGGATACGCGTCGCTGACCTCGTTGCCCGCGGGCGCTACCCGCACCAGGGCATGTTCGACCGGTGGTCCGCCGAAGACGAGGCCGCCGTCACCGCCGCTCTCGAAGCGACCGGCACCGCTGACCTGTCCGGAAGACTCGTCGACGAACTCTCCGGCGGGCAGCGCCAGCGCGTCTGGGTCGCGATGGCCCTCGCCCAGCAGACCCCAGTCCTGCTCCTCGACGAACCGACCACATTCCTCGACATCTCCCACCAGTACGGGCTGCTCGAACTGTTCGAGACACTCCGCAGCGAGCTGCGCCGCACCATTGTGGTCGTCCTCCACGACCTCAATCAGGCCGCCCGGTATGCCGACCACCTCATCGTCATGAAGGACGGCGCGGTCGTCGCGTCCGGTGAGCCAGCCCGGGTCCTCACCGCCGAGCTCGTCGAGGACGTCTACGACCTCCCCTGCCGCATCCAACCCGACCCCGAGACCGGCACACCGCTGGTCATCCCTCGTCGCGTCGTCCGACGACCGCTTGCCGACTGAAACAGCAATCGCCAAGGTTGTCAGCGACGTCTCACGGCGCTCGTTCACGCCCCCGGGTATCGCTTGCCCGCGCCCTCCGGGGATCTGTCGCGAGGACGACGGCAGATGTCCGCCAAGCGAAAACAGCGACGGATAACGTCGGAAGCAAAGCTTGCCTTATTCCACTGAATCATCACAACCCGTGAGGAGCGTCCATGTTCTCTGTCTCCCGACGCATTGCGCTGGCCGTGCTGGCTTGCGCTCTTCTTCTCTCCGGATGCGCGTCCTCGGCTCCGCCCGCGGAGACCGATCAGCGCGTCTTCGCCGAGCCGGAGGATGGTGCGTATCCGGTGACGATCGAGCACGCGTACGGGTCCGCCGAGGTCACAACCCAGCCGCAGCGCGTCGTCGCAATCGGATGGAGCGGCGCCGACATTGCGATCCAGTTCGGCACGGTTCCGGTCGCACAAGGCAACGCAACCGGAATCGAGGACGACTACTACCCGTGGGTCTCCGAAGCAATCGAGAAGCTCGGTGCCCCCTTCCCCTCCCTTGACCCTTCATTGGAGCGTGGTGAGGTCGACCTGGAGTACGTCCTGATGCAGCAGCCTGACCTCATCGTCGCCATCAACTCCGGAATCACCGAGGCCGAGTATGAGGCGCTGTCCGACATCGCACCGACGATCGCCTTCCCCGCGGAGCCCTGGGCGACCACGGTCGATGAGCACATTCAGATGATGGGTGCCGCGCTCGGGCGCCCGGCCTATGCCGCCGAAATCGAGAAGGAGACCGCACAGCGAGTCGCCGATGTCGCGGAAGCGCACCCCGAATTGTCGGGAGTCACGTACCTGCACAGCTTCCTGCCTTCCGACGACGGACAGGTCGTCGTCTTCGGTTCCGTCGATCCCCGCGCTCAGATTCTCGAAGACCTCGGGCTTGAGCCTCTCCCCGGAACACTCGAACTGCAGCACGAAACCGGCGACCCCAGCAGCTTCACCGTCAGCATGGAACAGCTCCTGGAGCTCAGCCCTGATGTCCACATCGTCATCTCCGATGAAGACACTTGGCGCGAAGCCGTTGCCGCGAACGCCGCATTCCAAGGCTGGGCGCCTGTGTCGGAGAACCGGGTCGCACTGATCGAGGACGCGGCCACCGGGCTTGCCCTCTCGACCGCGACCCCGCTCGGCATCGACTGGGGCATCGACGCCATTGCCGACGACATCAGCCGCGTCGTCACCGAGACGCGTGGGGAAGGAGACGCATCGTGACCTCCGATACGATTCGGGAGGCGCCACGTCAGGTCGGGCTGCGCCGCTTACTGGCTCCGTTCGTCGTTCTGGCTCTCGCGCTGTCTTTGACGGCGTGCGGATCATCGGCAGGCGACCGCCCGACCTCAGGGCAGCAGCCGGGCGGCTTCCCGATATCCGTAACGCATGCGCACGGCGAGACGAGTATCCCGTCAACCCCAGAACGAGTGGTTGTCCTCGGGGGCAGCGCCGAAGACGCGGTCGCCGCGCTGGGCGTCGTTCCCGTCGCTGTTCCCGAAGAATACGGCACGCCGGACGGCTATAGCGATTGGTTCCGAGAGCATGTGACTGTCGAACTCGGTGCCGAACTGCCGCCGGTTCTCTCCCCAGGAAAGGACGGTGTCTACGACCCAGAGGAGATCCTCAGTTACGCCCCGGATCTGATTTTCGCGCCATACTCCGGGATCACCGAATCCGACTATCAGCAGCTCAGTGACATCGCCCCGACGATCGCCTATGCGCGCACACCGTGGACTTACGGTTCGTGGTCGGACATCGTCGAGCTCGCAGGCACCGCGCTGGGACGCCCTGAGCAGGCTGCGGAACTGATCTCACGAACGCAGGCAGCGCTCGATTCAGCGCGCGATGCGCACCCTCAGCTCGAAGGGAGGACCTTCATCTTCGGCGAGTGGCTGGAAGACGGTTCCACGGACCTTGCCGTCTACTCGCCGGATGACCCCCGCCCTACACTGCTTCGTGAGTTCGGGATGACTGACGACCCGTCCGTCGTTCAGGAAGTCGGCTCATTTGGGGACGACTACTACGGCTCCGTCAGCCTCGAGAGACTGGATGCGCTCACCACCGACGTGTTCATCGGATGGTCGAACTCCCGAGACAAGATCGCGCAGACTCTCGCCCATCCACTGATGTCGCGGTGGGCTCCGATTGCCGAGGACCGCTACTACTACTTGGAAGACCCGGAGCTTCTGATGGCAGTCACTACTCCCTCCGTGTTGAGTGTCCCCTGGGCCATTCAGCACGGATTCCTAGATGACATCACGTCCGCGCTCGGGGCCGATGCGGTGGTACGCACCGGCGACGAATAGCGGTCACGCCGAGCAGTGAACGCTGGCGTCTGCCGCGACGTGGATGGTGGAGATGACGTCATCGCGCGTGAGCGAAAGCAGGCGGTGGAGTTTGGCTCACGATGATGTCTCGCAGTCGCGGCAGGGCCCATTCGAGCTGTCGAGGTCCGTGGCGGCCGATGCAGACTCGCAGACCGGATTCTTTGGCGGACGGATCGGCGAGGATCGGCCTGGGTGGGGTGCCGATAAGGCTCTTCCGGGCCGCGGCGCCGTCCCGAATCCACAGCGTGACGAGCTCCCTCCCATGAGTGGGCTCACCACCACGGTTATCGTAAGAGTCGCCCGTGCTGCCGAGGGATGCGACGGTTGTGGCCTTGGCGAGCCGCTCGGTGCAGCGGATCGCTCGATACTGGCCTGTTCTGCCGCTGTGGTGGATCAGGCCGGTGACGTCGTGGCGGGCGCGCTGCCGGGCCCACAGCCCATGCCGGTGGCATCGAGCGCCAGATCAGTGTGCAGCGACGTGGACACCTGCCAGCAGACGATCATCCGGCTGAAGACGTCCAGCACGAACGCCACGGAGGTCCAGCCCGCGTGCGTGCGTCCGCAGGCCAGGTCGGCGACCAAGAGCTGGTCCGGGGCTGTGGTGACGGGCTTCCGTTTGACCTTGTCCGCGGGCTGCTGGGTCTGAGCGCCGTCGCTGATCGTGGTCTTGCGGGTCTTCTCCCGCGCGATCCCACGCAGGCCCTCGGTGCGCATCAGCCGCTCGACGGTGCAGGGGCAACCGTGACGCCTTCACAGTTGAGCTCTGCTCGGATCTTCCGGGCGCCCCGGCAGCCCTGCTGCGCTGTCTGCGCTCATTCTGTGGTCGCTGGTGACAGCTGCCGCGCTGCTGCCCCGCCTCTTCTGCGCTGTCGCAATCAGTGCAGAAAGAACACCGCCACGAACATAAACTCGACCACCATGCATACCGCTTGTGCGTACCAGGGACGCATGAGAAAGGCCGCTGATCAGCGTTTGTACTGGTCAGCGGCCTGTTCCGTGGAGCTAAGGGGAATCGAACCCCTGACCTTCTCATTGCGAACGAGACGCTCTACCAACTGAGCTATAGCCCCCAAGGTCACACCGCGCAACGGCGACACCAGTACTGTACTCCTGTCGCGTGGTGACCGCCAAGCACTCAGCTTCAGCGGAACAGCTGCGCCCGCACCGCGAGATGGTCCGAGGCGAAGGCGTTCTCGGCGTGTTGGGGAATGTAGTCGGCTTGCCCACCCGTGTCTCTCAGCCCGGCATCGACCGCGGCGTCCGGATCGGGAGCCTGCCCGAGGTGCCAGCAGCCGGTGACTGTGAGACCGCGCGTGAAGACGAAGTCGATGCGGTCACGCGGCTCATCCTCCACCGTGTGGATGTGAGACCAGGTCAGCCCCGGCGCAACCACCGGGTCAGGATGGCGAACGCGGAACGCATCTGTGAACCCCGCCTCCAGCATCCGCGTCGTCGCAGGCCAGGCGGCATCGGGACGCAGTCGGCCGTCCCAGTCGGCAGGGGAGGGGGCGTTGAAGTCCCCGGCGATGATGACCGGTGTGCCGTCCGGCAGCGAGGCGAGCAGCGCCTCGGTCGCGGTGAGCACAGCTGCCGCCTGCTCATCGCGCAGCCGCTCGCCGGGCTGAGCGAACACCTCGGGCGCGGCATCCGGCAGCTCAGCGGCCCGGTAGGGCCCGTAGTCCTCCGGTGCCAGATGCACCGACCATACGAGCAGCGGCCCGTCTGGGGCGTCCACGCGGGCGGCGGTGGCGTAGGGCGCGGTGTCCGTCGGCAGCAGCGTGACCGGCCAGCGGCTGGCCACGGCAGTGTCGGAGGCCTGCTGGGCGATCTCATAGCCGAGGCCGCGGGCGATCGCGATCCCGCCATCACCCCAGCACTCCTGCAGGCACAGGATGTCTGCGGCTTCGTCCTGCATGAGCGCGATCTGCTTGGCTCGGCCGTCGGTCATCTTCGTGCCGCCGAACCACAGGTTCCAGCTCAGCACCGAGAACTCTATACTCATCATGTCTCCTGTACGGCGCCGTGGAGGGTGAAGTCGGCCGGAACACCGCTGACGCGCACCTGCTGCAGGGAGGTCAGCCGGTGCCGGCAGGCCAGCTCGATCCCGGTATCGGGATTGACCCCGGTGACGACCATGCCGGCCGCGGTCGCGGCCTCCGAGCCGACCGGTGAGTCCTCAAACGCGATGCAGGCAGCCGGGTCGACGCCGAGCGCGCGGGCGGCTGCGAAGTAGAGGTCGGGGGCCGGTTTGCCGACGGCGACGTCCTCGACGGTGCACACCCGCGTGATGTGTTCGGCCAGCCCGCTGGCCGCCAGCATCATACGCACATCGACCCGCCGGCCGTTGCTCGCCACCGCCACCGGCACGCGGGCGGCCAGCGCGGCGATGAGCTCAGCTGCCCCTGGCATCTGCGGCACACCTGCGGCGATGCGCTCAGAGTAGTCGGCATCCAGCTCGGCCTGCAGCTCGCAGCGCAGTCGGCTGTGCGAACCTGCCGCCCGCGGGTGGCCTGCGTCGACGAGCCGGGCGAGCAACGCCTCGGCGGCGGCATCGGAGACCAGGCCGGTGAGCGGGGCGAGATCGGCTCCTGCCATGCCGTGGCGGGCGTGGAAGTCGGCGAGCATCGCCAGCCACACGGATTCGGAGTCGAACAGCAGCCCGTCGCAGTCGAAGATCGCCGCCTGCACCTGCTCGCTGGCCGGTCCCGAGGCGGTGGCCGCCTCGGTCAGAAGGGTGAGGGTGGCGCTCATGCGGCGGAGTCCGCAGCGACGAAAGCGGGCTGGCCGGTGAGCTGCCAGCTCACGCGGGTGCCGGACGGCAGGGCCTGGGCCTGGGACAGGAACACCGAGGAGATGAGCTCGGTGCCATCGGCTGCGCCTGCGGTGCCGACGGCGCGGATGATCGTCCGCTCACCGGTGTAGGACTGGCCGGTGACGGTGTAGGCGCCGGTCTCGTCGGGGCGCAGGGTGAGGTCCTCGGGCCGGATGAAGGTGCGCTTGCCGTCGATCGTGAGCTCGGTGACGCTGCCGACGAATCGGGCGACGAACTCGCTGGCCGGCCGCTGGTAGACGACCTCAGGGGCGTCGAGCTGCTCGATGACACCGGCATTGAGGACGGCGACCCGGTCGGCGATCGCGAGCGCCTCGGCCTGGTCGTGGGTGACGAACATCGTCGTGATGCCCAGCTCCTGCTGCAGGCGCTGGATCTCATCGCGGATCTGCGTGCGCACGGTCGCATCGAGGGCCGAAAGCGGCTCGTCGAGCAGCAGCACCGAGGGTTCGACGGCGAGCGCGCGGGCCAGCGCCACGCGCTGCTGCTGGCCGCCGGAGAGCTGGTGGGGGAAACGCTCGGCGAAAGCGGAAAGCCCGCACATCTCCAGCAGCTCACCGGCCCGGCGGCGGCGTTCGGTGCGGGTGACGCGCCGGATGCGCAGACCGTATTCGACGTTGTCGATGACGCTCAGATTGGGAAACAGGCTGTAGGCCTGGAACACCATGCCGATGCCGCGCCGGTTCGGGGCCATCGCGGTGACGTCGCGGCCGGCGATGAGCACCCGGCCGGAGGTGGGGCGTTCGAAGCCTGCGAGGATCCGCAGGGCGGTGGTCTTGCCGCAGCCAGACGGGCCGAGCACGGTGATGAGCTCACCGGGGGCCAGCTCGAGGGACAGGTCATCGAGCACCGTGTGGGTGCCGAAGGCCTTCGAAACGCCGTCGTAGACGACGCTGTTGGACTTCGCGGTCATCGGGGCCTCCTGAAGATGAGGTCAGCATAGAAAGCAGCGGGTGTTGGCGGAAGGGGCTCGTTGACGTGCGGAACAGGCTCATTCACGGGTACGCGCCTCCCGGGCCGCAGTGAGTGTGGCGATGAGCATGAGTGCCCAGGTGATAAGGTTGAGCAGCACGGCGATCGCGATCGAGGCGCGGAAGTCCGTTGACGACACGGTGAACAGCCACACCGGCACCGTCTGCTGGTTCAGGGTCGCAGCGACGGTGAACTCGCCGAAGCACAGGGCGGTGGCGAAGAAGACGGAGAACAGCATCGAACCGCGCATATTCGGCAGCACCACCCGCCACACAGTTCCCCACAGCCCGGCGCCGAGGATCTGGGAGCCTTCGACGATCGCCTTGAGCGGGATCGTGCGCAGTCCGGCATCGATCGACCGGAAGGTGAACGGCAGGCACAGGACCACATAGGTGCCGACGAGGATGAGCGGCAGATCCGGGCTCTGCAGGAACTGGCTGATGGCATTCGGGGTGGTGCCCCGGCCCTGCTGGGCACCCCAGCGCAGCATCGCCACGACACCGGCGGCCAGGGCGATCGGCGGGACGACGAGCGGCAGCGTGCACAGCACCTCGAGCACGGTGCGCAGCCTCGGCGCCCACAGGTGCACAGCGACGACAGCCGGAACGAGGGCTGCGATGAGCACGACGATCGTGACGGCGGTGATGAGCAGGGTGCGCACGATCGCGGACGTGAGCTTGGCATCGGCGCCGAGCACCGAATACGCATCGAGTGAGAACGTCCCGCCGGGCAGCACCGCATAGGCGATCGAGCACAGCAGCGGGATCGTGACATAGGCGGCGACGGCGATGACCGGCAGCCAGCGCGCCCAGGCCAGGGCGCGGGTCGCGGAGAACCCGGCCGGCGCCTCGGGAGCGGGCGTGCGCGAGCCGGCCGGCGCCTCGGGAACGGGGGTTATGACAGCCATGTCGCGCTCCTGCGCTGGAGTCGGGAGAAGACGATGAGGGTGATGACGGCGATGACGATCATCGAGACGCCCAGTGCCATCGCGCTCGCCTCGCCGCCTGGGCCGGTGCCGGAGCTGAGCTGGGCGGCGATGTTGAGGGGGATGAGCTGGAAGCCGCCGGCGCCCATGAGGACCGCGGCCGAGGCGTGGGTCGCGTAGGCCGAGCCGAAGAGCAGCACCCAGCCGCCGAGCAGGGACGGCCAGGCGACCGGGAAGCCGACGCGGCGCCAGAACGTCCAGCCGGTGCCGCCGAGCGAGGTGTTGGCCTCACTCCATTCGCGGCGCAGGCCGGCGAAGGTCGGCAGGGTCACCATGATCATCGTGGGGATGAGGAACGCCTGGTACATCGCCACCAGGCCCTGCCAGGTGTAGAGCGAGAAGCCGAGGCGGTCGAGGCCGAGGGCGGTGAAGACGATGCCGGTGTTGCCGAGGGTGACGATGAAGGAGAACGCCAGCGGGGCACCGCCGTCGTTGGCGAGCACGGAAGAGAACACCGCGGTGATCGAGTCGAGGCGCTTCGAGCGGATCTGGGCGATGCACAGGGCGGTGAGGGCGCCGACGAGCGCGGCGATGAGGGAGCCGACGCCGGAGACGAGCACCGAGTTCAGCAGCGCCCGGCCGTGGGTGGAGAACAGGCCGGTGAAGTTGCCGAAGCCGAGGTGGGATTCGGTGCGGCTGGTCTCGACGGTGAAGGCGAGGATCGCCATCGAGACGAGCGGGAGGATGAAGAAGGCGGCGAGGATGAGCCCGAGCGGGGCGAGTGCGGTGGCAGCAGGAGAGAGCAGGGCCCGGCCGAGGCCGGCGACGCGGCGGCGGGTGGTGCTGGGTGCGCCGCTGCCGGGGCCGGTGCTGGGAGGTGCGGCGGCCGCACCGCCGGCAGCAGATGTGCCGGCGGTGCTGACCTGACCCGTCAGGGCCGCAGTGGATTGCTGGGTCACTGCATCGCCTTGGGCCACTCGGCTTCGATGACCTCCTGATTGGCCGTGCGCTGATCGAGAGTCGGCATCGGGGCGGTGATCTCCGGGTTCTCACCGGGCAGCGCGTCGACGGCCTCCTGGTCAGCGGTGCCGTCCTCCAGCATCGAGCTGAGGCGGACGGGGGTGACGTAGCCTTCGAGGAGCAGGTTCTGGCCCTCGTCGGAGAAGAGGAACTCGTAGAACAGGCGGGCGGTCGCCGGGTGCGGGGCGTCGGCGTTGATCGAGGCGGCGTAGAAGGAGGACACGGTGCCGTCGGCCGGTTCGATGATCTTCAGCTCATTGCCGTTGGCGTCCTTGAGGTCATCGGCGATCGGCTTGAGCAGGTAGTCCCAGTTGATGACGATCGGGGTCTCGCCGGTCTCGATCGTGCCGGCCGAGGCTTCGACGGGCAGGTAGTTGCCGGTGTCCTTGAGCTCGGAGAAGAAGTCGACACCGGGCGTGATGTCGTCGAGGCTGCCGCCGTTGGCCAGGGCCGCGGCGTGGACGATCATGAAGCCGGTCTCACCGGTCGTCGGATTCGAGGGAATGGCGACCTTGCCCTTGTACTCGGGCTTGAGGAGATCCTGGAACGAGGTGGGGCAGGTCTCGACGCGGCCGGAATCGCAGCCGATCGCCATGGTGCCGCCGAGGTGGTTGATCCACGTGCCGTTCTCACCGATGTACTGCTCGTCGATGTCGCCGATGGTCTCCGGCTGGTAGACCGCCAGCAGGCCATCGGCGCCAGCGTCCTGGGCGAAGGTCATGCCGGTGTCGAGGTAGTCGAGGGAGTCGTCCTGGCCCTTGCGGTTGACGACGGCGTTGATGAGGTCCTGGGAGGAGCCGGTGGAGGTGTCGTTGTTGATCTCGATGTCGTACTTCTCAGAGAACGCCTCGAGCAGGCCGCCGTAGTTGGCCCAGTCGTCGTAGAGGCCCATCGCGTTGAAGGCGCCTTCGGCCTGTGCGGCTTCGATGAGCGCGTCCATGCCGCCGCCGTCAGCGGCTGAGGTGGCCTCGCGCCACGATTCGGAGTCCTCGGCCTGGGCCGATCCGCCGCAGGCCGAAAGCGCCAGAGCGCCGGCAGACAGCGTCGCAGCCAGAATGATTGCGGGGTGTTTCTTCACGACAGGTGTCCTTCGCATGAGGTGGTGAACAGCATGCACAGCCGCACGCCGAGACTAGTCTCACTAGTGAAGTTGTCCACCGTGGGACGAAGTTCACTAGTGAGGATGAATTGCAGGTGAATGGACGGCAGAACCTGCCGCCGGCACCCTCGCCAGGGCAGCCGGCCGGGCTAATGTGAGAATCCGGGCCGAGGAGAAGGAGACAGGCGATGCCAGATGGGAGCAGTCGCACCCCAGGGGCGGTGACCGGATTTGCCTTCGACCGGATCGCCGAGGAGCTGCGCGAGGCGATCCTCGCAGGCACCTACCGGGTGGGTGATTCGCTGCCCTCGGAGCGGGTGCTCAGCGAGCGCTTCGGCGTCTCGCCCGGCACCGTGCGGGTGGCGCTCAGCCAGCTCGTCACTGAGGGCATCGTCGACGGCCGGCGCGGGCGGCCCAAGCAGGTGGTGAAGCTGCCGCAGCCGCGCGCGACGTTCTCGGAGTTCCATTCCTTCGCCCAGTGGGCGCTCAGCGCCGGGCATGAGCCGGGTGGCGCGGTCATCACAGCACGCTGGGAGATCGCCGGCAGCCTCGATGAGGAGCTGCTCGATGTGCCGGTCGGACGCCGGGTGCTCACCGTCACCCGCGTGCGCACCCTCGATGGCAGCATCGTCATGCTCGAGCAGACCCGGTATCCCGAATGGCTCGGCGAGATCGTCGAGACGATTCCCGCCGAGGCGCGCTCAGTCACTCAGCTGCTCGCCGAGGAGCACGAGGTGCGCTTCAGCCATGCCGAGCACCGCTTCGGCGCCGAATCCGCCAGCCCGGAGGTCGCCGCCCTGCTGCAGGTGGCACCGGGCACCGCCCTGCTCATCCACCGGCGGGTCTCCCGGGACCCGCTCGGCCGGCACCTCGAGTGGTCGACCGATCGCTACATCGCCGGCAAGATCATGGTCTCCGTCGGCAACTCCTGGCACTCCAATCCGCTGCAGTGGACGCTGCCCGACCTCAGCTGAGCGGCAGCAGGTCGGTGCCGTCGCGCTGTGCCGCCCACTGACAGACGGCGTCGAGAGTCGAAGAGGCCTAAGCGCTCGGCCATCGACGCGCACCCGGAGGGCGCTCCCGCAGACAGGGAGCGCCCTCCGCGCCTGCCTGCTGGCCTCGGCTCGCTGCAGGCCGGCGCAGTCCCGTCGAACCCGCCGATGCCGCTGCTCCGAAGTCGAGTGCCGAACTCTTGCTGGCCGCTAAGCTCGGGTCATGGGCTCCCCGCTGCTCGACACCGACTGCACCCTTCCCGACGCGCACGCGCACACCGGTGACGAGGTCGTCACCGCTCTCGCCACCTCGGCGACGGACGGCCTCTCACCAGCCGAGGCGAGCGACCGGCTCACCCGCTGCGGGCGCAACGAACTCGCCCACGCAGCACCCGTCCCGCTCTGGCGGCGCGCCCTGCAGCTGCTGAACGAGCCGCTGACGTATCTGCTGCTGGCAGCCATCGTCGTCTCCGTCATCGCCTGGATCGCCGAGGGCCGGCAGGGCGTGCCCGTCGACGCGATCGTCATCGCCGCCGTCGTCGTGCTCAACACCGTCATCGGCCTGGTCCAGGAGCTCAAGGCCGCCGATGCGGTTGCCGCACTCAAGCACATGACGAGCCCGACAGCAACGGTCACCCGCGGCGGGTGCACCCAGGTCATCGACGCCGCCGAACTCGTCCCCGGTGACATCCTCCACCTCGGCGAAGGGGATGCAGTGCCCGCTGATGCCCGGCTGCTGTCGGGCAGCCGGCTGATGGTCGCCGAAGCAGCGCTGACCGGCGAATCCGTGCCCGTGCACAAGACCCCCGACGCCGTCGCTGCCGACACGCCGTTGGCGGACCGGCTGCCGATGGTCTACTCCGGCACCGCCATCACCCAGGGCAGCGCCCGCGCCGTGGTGACCGGCACCGGGGCTGACAGCGAGATCGGCCGGATCGCCGGGATGATCTCAACCGCCGGATCGACCGACACTCCCCTGCAGAAGGAGATGGCGGCCGTCGGCAAGATGCTCACGATCGCCGTCATCGCCATCGCCCTGGCCGTCATGGCCACCGTCTACTTCACCACCGCCGACCACTCGACATCCTCGCTGGTCACCGTCCTGCTGCTCGGCGTCTCCCTCGCCGTTGCCGCAGTCCCCGAGGGCCTGACGGCGATCGTCTCGGTCATCCTCGCGATGGGCGTGCGCCGGATGGCCGCCCACGAGGCGATCGTCAAACAGCTCGACGCCGTCGAATCCCTCGGCTCGGCAGGCGTCGTCTGCACCGACAAAACCGGCACGCTGACGCTCAACCAGATGACGATCGACCGCGTCATCACCGCAGACGGCCGCCACCACATCACCGACGCCCAGGCCGCCGGGACCCTGGAGCTCGGCTCGATCGCCTCGAACGCCCGGCTGACCGCCGAAGGCCCGATCGGCGACCCGACCGAGGCGGCGTTCCTCATCGCCTGCTCCGATGCCGGACTCGCCGTCCCGCAGACCCACCGCCTCGACGAGCTGCCGTTCTCCTCTGAGCGCAAGCGCATGTCCGTCCTCGTCGCAGGCTCGAGCGGTGGCGCGACCGGTGGCGGCCGGCAGCTGGTGATGAAGGGCGCACCCGATGTGGTGCTCGCCCGCTGCACCCACGTGCGCACTGCTGACGGGGACGTCGAAGCCACCCCCGAGGCGCTCGAACGTCTCGATGCAGAGGTCACCGCACTGGCCGGGGAGGCCTACCGGACACTGGCCGTGGCTGTGCGCGAGGTGCCCACCGCCTCGGGCACGGGGGAGAATCCCGAGGCGAGCCTGGACGAGGACATGGAACACGGGCTGACGTTCGTCGGGCTGGTGGCGATGATCGACCCGCCTCGGCCGGAGGCGAAGGCCGCGATCGCCCAGGCGCAGCAGGCCGGGATCCGGGTCATCATGATCACCGGCGACCACCCGCTGACCGCCGAGCGGATCGCCGCCGACCTCGGCATCAACGACCCGCAGACGCTCACCGGCGCGCAGCTGAGCGGGCTTGATGATGCGCAGTTCGCCGAGGCGGTCGAGGCGACCTCCGTGTTCGCCCGCGTCGACCCGAGCCACAAGCTGCGGATCGTCAGGCACCTGCAGGACCACGGTCACGTCGTGGCGATGACCGGCGACGGCGTCAACGACGCGCCGGCGCTCAAGCGCGCTGACATCGGCGTGGCGATGGGCATCACCGGCACGCAGGTCTCGCATGACGCGGCGACGATGATCCTCGCCGACGACAACTTCGCCTCGATCATCACCGCGGTCAAACAGGGCCGCGGCATCTACTCCAATCTCAAGAAAGTGCTGCGCTACCTGCTGTCATCGAACATGGGCGAGGTGTTCACCGTCTTCTGCGGCGTGGTCTTCGCCTCTGTGCTCGGCCTCGTCCAGGCCGACGGCGCGGTGATCCTGCCGCTGCTGGCCACCCAGATCCTGTGGGTCAACCTCGTCACTGATTCCACGCCGGCGCTCGCCTTGGGCGTCGATCCAGTCGATGAGCGGGTGATGACGAAACCGCCGCGCCGGCCCGATCAGCGTGCGCTCGATGGCCGCGAATGGGCGCGGATCCTCAGCACCGGGTTCGTCATGGCGGTGCTGTCGCTGCTGGCCTTGGATGCGTGCCTGCCCGGCGGGCTCATCGCAGGCGATGACGATGTGGCCACCGGCCGAACGGTCGCCTTCACCGTGCTCGTCATCCTGCAGCTGGTGAACACGCTGTCGGTTCGGCACGCACACACGACGATGTTCGCCGGCCTGTTCACCAACCACTGGCTGTGGCTGGCGCTGGCTGCCGGCCTGCTGCTGCAGCTGCTTGTCGTCTACCTGCCGATTCTCAACACCGCGTTCTCGACGGTGCCGCTTGACGGGGAGCACTGGCTGCTCATCATCGGCTGCGCGGTCGTCTTCATCATCGTCGAAGAGCTGCGGCGGGCGGTCGTGCGGATTGCTGGGCGGGGGTGAGTCAGTTCGAAGCAGGCGCGAGGAACGACCGAAGCGGAATCGGGCCCACGTCCGTGCGCAACGACCAGAAGTCGAGTCCATCGATGTGCGTGACGTCGAGGTATCGCGTTGCTTCGTCGAAAGTCTCGAAGTGCTCGTCTCCGTTCAGCACGAGGTCGGCATCTTCACCGACAACGGCGTCGACATCGATTTCCCCGCCGGCTGAAAGCTCATCGCCAGGCTTGAGGTGCCCGGCTTCCACAAAGCCCAGCACAGATTGCTCCTGCAATTCTGCAGTTTGCGCTGAAGACGGTTGGTGATGGACTGCCGGAGAGACGTGCCCGGCCGAGAGCCGATGAAACGCATCGCGGATGACGTGCGCGATGAGGTGCCTGCGTGCATCGAGGAACTCGCTGTACTCCATCTTCTCCCAGCCGCGGGGCATCGCATGCCAGTACATCTGCCTCTTGAGCCACTCGTCCCCGCGCGCTCGGGCCTTTTCAAGAAGATGGGGCCAATAGTCCGCTGGAGCTTGGTCGGAGATTCGTCCGTTGGAGTCCCAATCGGTCGGAGCGTAGTTGGCGGTCTGATTGATCTGCTTGTCGTCAGTATGACCGAGGACCTTCTGCTGGTAGGCGCGAGGGTAGAGATGATGGAGCTCAAGTCCTTTGACGCGCGTTCGCGCAGGATCGGTGAGGTCGCGGACCTTGAGATCAGACATGAACGAGTCGGCATCAAGGAGATTCAATGCGGCAATGTACGTCTGATACGTCGGTGACATGGCGGGGCTTGAGGACACAAGCATGTCGGGCAGGCGGACGTTCCAGAAGTCGTCGGTGAGTTCCGTATTGATCGCGTGGCTGACAGCGGCAACAAAGCCCTCCGCGTCACCCGCTGTGAGGGCGAAGAACTTTCCGACGTCGGCTTCGATCTGTGTCTCACTGGAGCCGGTGTAGCGATAGGTCAGCTGCGAGAACACGAGCCAGCTGGCCGTTAGGCTTCGCAGCTGTTCGAGAGGGACCTTCGCGTGCGTACGACCGATGAGCCACACGATGTATGTCGCCGTGATGTTCATGTCGGAGGTGATGTTGCTGCGGCTGCGATAGCCTGCTGCCGCCATGCACTCGACGAACTCGTCCCAATTGAGAGGGTTGAGAATGACAGGAAGTGCGACCCGAAGTTTGTTCAGCTCTGCCTCCTGACGTGAACTGGAAACGCGGCCTGTCGACTTCTCCCGTGCCTGGAGTGCTTTATAGGCATTCTCCAACCGGCCTCGCTGCTGCCCGATCCCGACAAGCACTCTGACGAGATATCCGGTCGTGATCTCAATGAATGGATTCTGCGGAGTCCACGTGACCCGGGAGCCTGCAAGCTCCGATGCCCGTTCGGGCGTCATGCGCGACAAGCGGGCAAAGTCCTCAATCTGCTCACGTCCTTCAGGCCAGAAGACGCTGAGCCAAGTGAGGATGTAATCGGCTGATTTGAGGCGAACGCCTTCGGAGTTGATCCGTACGAAGATGTCGGCGACAAGCTCCTTCGACACGTCACTTTGAATGTGTACGACGCTGAACGTGTAACGATTGAGATCGTTCAAACGCAGGTCGATCTCATCGAGCTTGTCTTGAACCTTCTCTTCGTCTGCATCTGGATTGGTTTCGAGGAAGTTGCGGAGGAATCTGCGCATGTACTGACGGGGCGCGGCAAAGTACTCCGAGATGTCGCTGATCCACCGGCTTGACCGGGCAATGGGAGCTGACCGCACCTCAAACCGTTCTGCGAAGGGGTCGAAGGAGATGACGATCCGCTGTTGACGGTACTTGGCGTCCCGGACGGCAGCCCCCCGCATCACTGCGAACAGACTCGTGAGGCGTTGCTGCCCGTCCACGATCTGATGGGCTGCTCCGACGTCGTCGGTGCCGATAGTGCGTGAGTCTCCGGATAGCGCTACGTCCCAGAAGAGCAGAGTGCCCACCGGGTAGCCCCGGTACATGGAGTCGAGCAGGTCACGAACACGCGTCGCCGGCCAAACGAACGGGCGCTGCAGATCCGGCAGCTGGATCGTGCCCTTCTCTACTGCCGAAACGAGCTGTTCGACGTTCCAAGGGGAGGTCTTGAAGATCGAGGCCATGTCATCACTCCGAGGTTTGTGGCGGTCTCACCTCCGATGATGTCATATGGCTCATCTGTGTCGATGCGATTGCGTGCCGTTGATGCAGACGTCTGCCGAGGTGTGGGGCAGGTCGATCAGACGCCGGCCCAGCCGCCGTCGCTGGCGATGATCGCTCCGGAGATGTTGGTGGAGTCGTCGCTGAGCAGGTAGGCGATGAGCGCTGCCTGCTGCTGTGCGGTCGAGGGCAGGCCCGGAACGAGGCTGAAGTACTTCGGCAGGCGCGCGGCAGCGAACTCGGATCCGAAGTTCACCTCGATGCTGGTGGCCACACCGCCGGGACAGACTGCATTGAAGCGCAGACCTTCCTCGGCATACATGAACGCACTGTTCTTCGTCAGCCCATTGAGCGCATGCTTCGACGCGGTGTAGGCGGCACCGGCGGCCGAACCGCGAAGACCAGCCTCGGATCCGGCATTGACGACGTTGCCGGCCTTCTGCGGCAGCATCACCGTCACGACCGCACGGGTGAGCTTCATGACGCCGGTGAGGTTGACCCGCAGGACCGCGTCCCAGATGTCGTCCTTGACGTCATGGACGGGGGAGAAGTCGTCCATGATGCCGGCGACATTGGCCAGACCATCGATGCGCTCGCCGGCAGCGTCGACGATCTTCGCAACGTCGCCGTCATCGCTGACATCCCCGGCGACAGTCGTGATCGCCAGCTCGGTCGCCTCCTTCTCCAAGTCTGCGAGTCGGTCGGCGGAGATGTCGCAGGCAATGACGTTTCCGCCTTCGCGGGCGATGCGCAGGGCTGTGGCACGGCCGATGCCGGCTCCTGCCCCGGTGACGATGACGGTCTTGTTCTCGAAACGGCCGGGGGTGATCTTCTCGTCCCACTGCTGCACCTGCGGTGCGTCGGTGGCCTGGGTCTGCTGGGTTTCTGGGGCGTCGGTCATTGGGCATCCTCCCTGGAGGCAGTCGTAGCCATGAGCCGTCTCGCGCAGGTGCGGCGATGCAGTCGATCGACTGGAGTCGATCGGGGGTTGTGGACCGGCTCACACGCAGTCTATCGAGAGGCTGTGTCTAGTCTGCCGGGGCGAACAGTTCGCGGACATCGTCGGCAGTCAGTGCGGTGCTGAAGGCGCGTCCGTCGTCCATGAGAGCGTCGAAGAGCCGGGCCTTCTTCTGCTGCAGGGCGAGCACCTTCTCTTCGATGGTGCCGGCGGCGACGAGCCGGTAGACCATGACGTTCTTCGTCTGCCCGATCCGGTGTGTGCGGTCGATCGCCTGCGCCTCGGCAGCCGGGTTCCACCAGGGATCGAGGAGGAAGACGTAGTCGGCCTCCGTCAGCGTGAGCCCGAACCCGCCGGCCTTGAGGCTGATGAGGAACACCGGTGCGGTGCCGGAGCGGAATCCGTCGATGACCTCTCCGCGGTTGCTGGTGCTGCCGTCGAGATAGGCGTAATCGACGCCGGCGGTATCGAACCGCTCGGCGACGAGCCGCAGGCAGGAGGTGAACTGGGAGAAGACGATGATCCGGTGACCTTCGCTCAGCACCTCATCGAGACCGGAGAAGAGCGCCTCGAGCTTGCTGGAGGGCACATCGGCATAGTCGTCGCTGACGATCGGCGGTGACAGCGCGAGCATCCGCAGGAGGGTGAGCGACCGGAACACCGTCATGCGGTGCTTGTCGAGATCACCGACCATACCGAGGACCTTCTTGCGCTCACGCTGCAGAACGAGGTCATAGAGCTTCTTGTGTTTGGGTTCGAGCGGAACGTGCAGTTCGTGCTCCTGCTTGGCCGGCAGCTCAGCGGCGACGAGGTCCTTCGTGCGCCTGAGCATGAACGGCCGCACCCGCCGGCGCAACCGCTCCAGCCGAGCCTGCCGTCCGACATTGAGACGCTCCTGCACCGCCGCATCACCGTCTGCAGAGGTGAGGACACCGGACTCCGGTGACAGCGCGGCACCCTTCTCGATCGGCTTGACGTACTCCTCCTTGAACTTCACCGGGGAGGCGAACAGCCCCGGTGCCGTCAGGGAGAGCAGCGACCACAGATCCGTGAGCGAATTCTCCATCGGCGTGCCGGTGATCGCGAGAGTGAACGGGGAGCGGACGTCCCGGGCGACGCGGTAGGTCTTAGCGGCCTGGTTCTTGACGAACTGCGCCTCATCGAGGACGAAACCACCCCACGGCAGTGCGGTGAACTCCTCGCCGTTGATGCGGAAGATCGTGTATGAGGTCAGCACGACATCGGCGCCGGCGATCGCCTCGGCGACCGGCTGCTTGCGCTTGTGCGTCGTCGTATCGAGCACCACGACCTTGAGGTCCGGCGTGAATCGGGCCGCCTCGGCCTGCCACACCGGGACCACCGAGGACGGTGCGACGACGAGGAACGGCGCCGCCGCCTCGGCCGCGGTTCCCTGCGCAGCGGTGCGGCCTGCCTGCGCGTGAGCGTGGGCGATAAGCGTCAGGGTCTGGAGAGTCTTGCCCAGGCCCATATCGTCGGCAAGGATCCCACCAAGGCTGTGCTCCCACAGAAACGCCAGCCACCGGAACCCATCGAGCTGGTAGCCGCGCAGCTCGGCGCGCACCCCTGCTGGCACCTCGGGCGCGGGCAGCTCCTCAAGGGCACCGAGCCGGCCGATCGACTCCCGCCACTCACGCGCAGGGACCGCCTCATCGGCCAGCTCGACGAGATCATCCCAGATCGACACCTGGTGGCGGCTGATCTTCGAGCGCTCCGGCTCCCACTCACCGAGCGCTTCGGCCTCCTGCAGCAGTTCGCGCAGCCTGTCGAAGGCCGGATGGTCGAGGGAGAAGAACGTGTTGTCGACAAGCTGCAGATGCGACTTGTGCTGGGCCAGGGCGGCGAACAGGGGAGCGAACGGGATCCTTTTGCCCTCGATCGTGACCTCGAAGGCGAGGTCGAACCAGTCGCGGTCGTCGGTCGGCTCGGTTGTGACCCGCACCTGCGGGGGCGCGGTGAGCTCGGTGTAGTCGATGCGCTCACCGCTGATTTCGACGACGATTTCTGGATGGTCCTCGAGTCGCGGCAGCACTCGGACCGCGAACTTCGCGGCGTCGATTCCGATCAGATGTTCCTCATCGACGGTGGCGGCCGTCGGCCAGATCCGCCGGATTTCTTCGAGTACGGCGCGTTCGAGATCCGGCTCCCGGTGGTGCCAGCTGCTGTGGGTGACGGGAAGGCGGCGCTTGGGGCCGTAGTACTCCCACGACCAGGTCAGCAGCAGGGATTGCTCGGGTTCGAACTCGACCTCCACGTGCAGGCGCGGGTCCCGGAACTCCGGCAGCTCTGCCGAGGCATCGTGACTGGTGAGTGTGGCCAGGCCGCGCAGCTCGGGGAGGAACTCGGTGAAGAACACCTCGGCGTCGTGATCGGGGACGCTGAGCGTCGTGCGGGAGGCGAGCATCTCGCCGAGCGGTTCGGAGACCGGGGTGGATGTTTCGGCCACGGTCAGGCGGAGGGTGTTGCCCGGCAGCCGGTCGATGAAGGCAATGGCGTTGTCCCCGATGCGGAACACGTTCTCCGGTACGGTGCCGGCGAAGTCGATGAGGGCGGTGAAGGCGTAGCCGCCGGGCTGGCGCACGACGTCGACGATGACGTCGGCGGTCTCGAGCGTCTTCTCCGTTCCCGAGGCGGTGGTGAGGGTGAGTGGGGAATGGGAACTGACGATCCGCACTTCGGAGACGCGGCCGTAGCCGGTCAGCTCGACGCCGGTGTCCTGAGCGCGGGCGAGCAGCAGCCAGACGAGGGAGGAGTCGAAAGCAGAGAATACGGCGGTGTCGGGTTCGCTGCCGTAGGTGTAGCTGCGGGTGGTGTTCTGAGCGTGCAGCTGGCTCAGCGCTGCGGCGTGGTCGCGGCGGATTCCGGGTGGGCCGGCCAAACCGCGGGTGAAGTTGCGCCAGCCGAGCCCGCCTTTGATCCAGTTGTTCCGAGCACCCCGGCGCAGCGGTCGCAGGGTGACGCTGAGGCTGCCGAGGTCGATATCGGAGAGGTTGACGACATCGGCGCTGGCGAGTGGGCTGCGGTGGCGGCCGTGGAACCAGCGGCTGGTGGTGGTGCGCTCGATGTCGAAGCCGATTGCCAGCGGTGTGTCCTCGGGGCGCGCTGTGTGTGCGCGGCGGCGGACCTGCAGCTCTGTCAGCACGGTACGCCAGTCGTCGGGGCGCTGTGGGGTGACGGCGCGGTGCGGCATCACATTCTCAAGGCCTGTGCGCGGGCTTGCGGTGTCGTCGCTGTCGCCGTAGTCGGCGATGGAGTACAGGATGGCGCCGACGTGCTTGCAGTCGTAGCCGACCGGGCAGCTGCAGTCGCTGCTGGTCGGTTCGAAGCAGTCCGGCCCGCTTAACGCAGCTTCGGTCAGCCAGATGCGGGCCCGGTAGATGTTCGAACCGCTGCCGACGACCTCGCCGCTGAGAGTCAACCCCTCGGCATCCCAGCTCACGCGGCGCACGCGCTGGTCCTCGGCATAGTCCCGGCCGCGCTCGGCCATGACGTCGGTGAGGTACTCATCGACATCCGGGGCGAGGATGCGGGGCAGCTTCGAGTTCATGTAACCATCGTGCCACGAGGCGCGGACATCGCCCTCTTCTACTGGTCTCGCTGGTCTCGAAGCCATTCAATGCACAGACGTGCGCTGTACCCGATCGAGGCGTCGAGTTCCGGTTGCGAATACGCGGGTATTCTCGACCGGGTGAATACGACGACTGCGTACGCTCTGCCGTCGATGTCGGTGACAACGCCCGCATCATGACGATAGGTCAGCAGGGTGCCGGTCTTGCCATAGTACTCAGCCGTATCCATGGGAAAACCTGATGCGATGCGGTGACGGAACACCTGGGTGCGCATCAGCTGACGAAGATGAGCGCTGACGTCGGGACTGACGACTTCGCCGTGGTGAATGTGTCTGAGCATCGAAGCGATGCCACGCACTGTTCCTGAATTGATGTCGTTCAGTGACAACACGCTTCCCTTGGCGAACAGCTGATCGTGAGCCGAATGCAGGAGTGCACTGTCGACTGAAGATGGATCGGCTGCGCGCATCTCAGAGAGCGTTCCGAACAGCGCACGCATCGGAGAGTGCACCCGAAGCGAACGAATGCCCAGCTCGTTGTGCAGTGCAGCGATCGCAGCTGGTCCTACACGGTCGTAAACGGCATCGGCGGCGGCGTTGTCGCTGACCGAGAACATCTGCACAGTCAGATCCCGCAAGCTGATGGTCACAGGGTCGGAGAACAGTGAGATACCCGTGGATCCGCTGGTCGTAGTTGCCGGATCGATGAGGACAGTGTCGCGAGCATCGATTCGTCCGGCCGAGTCTTCTGCGAAGAGAGCTGCGGCGATTGAGAGTTTGGCGACGGAGACCAACGGCATGCGCTTGTCTTCGTTGATCGAGACTGACTGCCCGGATTCGAGATCCTCGACGCAGAGGCATCCCTCTGCTCCAAGGTCGTCCCACAGCGCTGTGACGGTGTCGATGAGAGAGGCAGCGGGAGTAGCGGTCATAGCGGGTAGAGCCTTTCGTCGGTCGGTGGGAACTGCCGGTCCCGAGGTGTGCGCCAGGTGACGTTGTCGGGCTCGCGGGTGGCATCGATGACGGTCAGGAGCGCTGTGCGCAGCGGTGTTTCATCAGCAAAGATCTCCCGGAGGTCGAGTCGTGGTGACGAGATCAGCCGGACCTTCCTGCCGAGAGATGCCGGACGAAGAGGGCGAAAGGGCAGACCGTGGCGGCGTGCGACAGCTGCAGGGCACAACAGAGTTGAGCCGTGTGTGCTCACATGCGTGATCGCATCGAATTCGTGCTCGACTGGCGTGAGCTGATGAAGCGTGATCCCAAATGCGATCAGATGAGACAAAGCGGCCGAATCTTCGCGTAGTCCGGCATCGGCAGGGAGAAGAATGATGCGCTCACGCTCCGGTGGGCCAGAGGAATGGCCGCTGAGCAAGGGCGGCATTCCCCGGAGTGAGCCGACCGGCAGCGGAAGGCCTGTGGTGGCGGTGAACCGCGAGTTGGCAGCGACGAGCGGAACAATCCACTCGGTGGCTTCGCCACCGAACACATCGGAAGAGCCCCAGCCGTCGAGGACGAGGGCTGCGTCGAGACCGCCCCTCTCGATTTCAGAGGCACAAGCGGCAGATTCATTGGGGGTGAGCGCGACTGCCCGCGTGCCGATGTGCAGATCAGCAGCAACCGCGGGGACAGCAGTGGCGTCTGTAAAGGGAGGAACGCCGAGCCGGAAGGGCCCTAACGCTGCAGTCGCCAGGCTCGGCAGAGCTGAAAGACGCTTAGTGAGGTCGCGTGCCTCCGGCAGCAACCTCGTGCCAGCGGCCGTCAGCCTGATCTGACGTTTATGTCGGTCGAAGAGCTGGGCTCCGAGGTGACGTTCGAGTTCACGAATCGTGCGCGAGAGATGCGGCTGCGCCAGGCCGAGAGTCTCTGCAGCACGAGTGAAGCTCTCGCAGTCTGCTACGGCGATGAAGCTTTCAAGGGCCCGGACTATATTCACGTCAACGATAATACCACAACTGTTATGTGTACGGGTGCAGACGGTATTGGACATTGTATCTCCTACGACGGTTCGATGGATTGCATGAGTTTGAGAAATCGAGTCCTCACTGCTGGAGCTCTCGCAGTTGCTGTCACCATCGGCGGCGCATTGGTATTCAACGTCCCGTCGATGCTGAGTCAGCGCATGGCAATCGGGGCTGTCGTCGAGGATCTGGTCGATGGCACACTCGACCACGAGGTCTGGATGCCATCCGGGCTGCCTGACGATCGCAGGGCTCCGACCGCGTCACTTGCTCACGTTCTCGGCCACCAGCCTGAGATCACATACAGCCAGCTCAGCGCCCAGCATGTCCTGGGCTCGGCGAAGCTCACCTGGACGTGGGACCTGAACCGCCATTCGGATTTATCGTCATCTGCCGGTCGGGGCGGGCAGGATTGGACATACGAGACGACGATCAAGCTCGTGCGCAGCGGGATGCGATGGCGCGCCGAGTATTCTCCAGCCACTGTTCATCCCGAATTGGAAGAAGGCGATGCGTTGGCTGCCGAACGGATCGCTTCCGCCCGCGGTCGCATTCTCGGACAGGACGCAGCGGTGCTCACCGAAGACGGTGCAGTCGTGGACATCGGCATCAGACCGGATCGCGTGGACGATCGACAGGAGCTGGTGACGAAACTGCGTGGCATTCTCGACTTGAAGCTCGAAGACCTCGATTCCAGCCTCAACTCGGCAGCCGACGACGCCTTCGTCAAAGTCGTCACTCTGAGGTGGGACGAGTACAAGAATCTCGAGAGCTCTCTCCGCCCATTGCCTGGTGTTGTCTTCATGGAGCGCACACAGTCACTGAGTCGGTCTCCAGGGTTCGCTTCAGCGGTGCTGGGCAGGGTTGGCCAAGCCACCGCCGAGGATATCGAAGCAGATCAGCAGATCAACCCGGCGGACGAGGTGGGCCGCAGCGGTCTACAACGCGCATTCGACAGCCAGCTGCGTGGAACTCCCGGAATCCGCGTTGTGAAGAAGAGCGGCGCAGATGGAGGCAGAAGCGAACTCCGAGAGGTGCAAGGATCGCCGGGAACCGATGTCGAAACGAGCCTCGACCCACGTATTCAGTCAGCCGCAGACCGGGCCGTGGGCCGCGCGGAGAAGCCGGCGGCAATCGCCGTCGTGCGGCCGAGTGACGGGCATATCCTCGCGGCAGCCAACGCCGACCCTGAAGGCCCATCCTATGATCGGGCCCTGACGGGTCAGTACCCGCCGGGTTCAGTCTTCAAGATCGCGTCTGCCTACGCCATGCTCGAACAGGGTGATGCCCAAACCACCTCGCACCCGTGCCCGAAGACGACGGTTGTCAACGGTAAGCGGTTCAAAAACGCCGAGGACGCAGCGCATGGAGACGTCACCCTTCTCGAGGACTTCGCGCAGTCGTGCAACACCGCTTTCGTGGACGCGGCTGGGGAGTACACCTCGGCAGAACTGAGTGCCGCGGCGCGCACCCTTGGAATTCGCGAGACGACAATCGGAATCGACAGCTACATAGGTGACGCACCAGAAACCGACGATGCCGTCGAACACGCGGCAGCGTCAATTGGCCAGGGCAGGATACTCGCGAGCCCTCTCGGGGTCGCAACGATGACAGCGTCTGTCGCTGCAGGTGAAACAGTGACTCCAGTTCTCGTGCCGGCGGCGGCCGAGACCCCCTCTGCCCGCGCCTCACTTGCCCCAGACTCCACCGCAGCACTGCGGGAGATGATGAGACGCACTGTCACGCACGGCACGGCCCATGAACTCAGCAATGTCCCAGGTGATCCGGTCTATGGCAAGACGGGAACTGCGGAATACGGCACCGATGTGCCACCTCGCACGCACTCGTGGTTCTCCGGATATCAGGGGGATATGGGGCTCTTCAGAGTTGAGTGTGGGCACGCCGATCGGGCAAGGGTGTTGGAGATAGACGTCGAGGTCCCTGATGATGAGTGGACTTCTACCCCCGCTGATCTCAAGGACCTCGACAATGCCCCATCCTACGTGTCCCTGCGCTGTTGCTGTGGATCGCTGTGCCAGGTGTGACGTCCTGCTCGGATTGCCTGACTTCCACCTCATCCACGCCGAGGTCACCGACACCGCCGTCGTCCTCGACATCGAGGCCTGCGACCCGCTGACCGGCTGCCCCGGATGCGGCGTCATCCCGACCGGCCACGGACGCGTCACTGTGACCCTGGTCGACGCCCCATCCGCTGGACGGCCTGCCCGCCTGCGATGGCGCAAGCACCGCTGGATCTGCCGCGAGTCTGCCTGCCCGGTCGTGACCTTCACCGAGCAGAACCCGCAGGTCGCCGCACCACGCGCCCTGCTGACAACCCGCGCGGTGTCCTGGGCGATCCGTCAGCTGCGGTATGAGAACGCCTCTATCCAGGGACTGGCCCGCCATCTGGGCACGACCTGGAACACCCTGTGGTCCCAGATCCGGCCAGTGCTCAACACCGCCGCTGACGATCCGGCACGGTTCGACGGCGTCGAAGTTCTCGGCGTCGATGAGCACGTCTGGCACCACACCGATCCGCGCCGGCGCGGACCCAAGGAGCTGACCGGCATGGTCGACCTCACCCGCCACCGGCACCCGACGGCACGTCTGCTGGATCTCGTCCCGGGACGCTCAGGCACCGTGTACAAAGACTGGCTCACCGCACGCGGGCCTTCCTTCCGCCAAGGTGTGCGGGTCGCGACGCTGGACCCGTTCCAGGGATACAAAAACGCGATCGATGACCAACTCGACGACACCACCTGTGTGCTCGATGCTTTTCACATCGTCAAGCTCGCCACCAGCGCTGTCGATGACGTCCGCCGTCGTATCCAGCAGCAGACACTCGGGCACCGGGGACGCAAAGGAGACCCGCTCTACGGCATCCGCAACCTTCTGCGGGCCGGACGAGAACGCCTCACCGAACGGCAGCGTACGAGACTCGAAGCGGCGTTCGCTGCGCACGAGGACCACATCAGTGTCGAAGTCGCCTACCAGTGCGCCCAGGACGTCCGTGACATGTTCCACCAAGACACTCACGCTCAAGGGCGCAGGCTGGCCACCCGCGTGATCGAGGCCTTGCCGACGTGCCCGATCCCAGAGATCGCCAGACTGGGCAGGACGCTGCGGAAATGGAAGACGACAATCCTGGCGTACTTCGACACCGACGGTGCCAGCAACGGTGGCACCGAGGCGGTCAACGGGCTCATCGAGCTGGGCCGTCGGATCGCTCGCGGATTCCGCAACCTCGAGAACTACCGACTCCGCATGCTGCTCATCGCTGGCGGCCTGGACGCATCAACCCACACTCAACTCTGAAGAGCCGGATATGGCTTTCGCTGTGCTCGTTGAAGACGGCGGATTCGGCGCAGAAGCCGCAGTCCCACTAGCTCATGACTTTCTGATGGAGCTGGAGTCATGAGCGAACGATTGACGCAGATCATCCGCAGCCTAAATGCGTTTGCCGCGGCAAGTGTATGTATGGGAGTTCTCATCGCGGGGCTCGGACTTCCGGTGCTGGGCGCATCTGTATCCGCAGCGCAAGCTGGGATCGACATCTTCAAAGCCCTGCCGAGCGAGTTCCATGATCGCCCGCTGGCTCAGCCGTCGCAAATACTTGACCGAAACGGTGACCTCATCACCGAGTTCTACTGGCAGAACCGCCGCGAAGTCAGGTTGGCAGACATCTCTGAGCCAATGAAGGCCGCCACGCTGGCCGTCGAGGATCATCGCTTCTATGAACATGGATCCATCGACCTCCAGGGCATCGCACGAGCCGTTGCAAAGAACGTGCTGAGCGGTTCACGCGAAGGCGGTTCGACGCTGACACAGCAGTATGTGAAGAACGCGCTGATTCAGGAAAGCCACGCGCGCGGAGACGAAGCCGGAGTTGAAGAGGCCCGTTCACGTGATGGAGCAGCAGGGTATGCACGAAAGCTGCGCGAGATGAAGCTAGCCGCGGCCGTGGAGAACGCCTTCAGCAAGGATGAGATTCTCGAACGCTATCTCAACATCAACAGCTACTCTGGCAGCCCGAACGTCTACGGAGTAGAAGCGGCCGCCCGCCAGTACTGGAACACGTCGGCTGCCGACCTCTCGATTGCCCAAGCCGCAACTTTGGCGGGTATTGTGCGCAACCCGTCCAAGTACAACCCGCAGCGAGACGAAGCCGCCGTCCTCGAGCGACGCAACACCGTATTGGGGCAGATGCTCAAGTACGGCTATATCTCTCGGGAGGAGTACGACCATGCGCTCGGCCAGGATCTCGCGCTGGACGAGACTGTCAGACCAAATGGTTGTGCAGGAACTGACGGCCGTGCATATTTCTGCGACTACGTTCAGCACCAGGTGCTTCAGTCACCGGCATTCGGATCAAGCATCGAAGATCGGTCTCGACAGTTGAAACAGGGAGGTCTGACGATCACGACGACTCTCGACCCGGTGCTGCAGAAGAAGGCAGAGAAGGAAGTCCGCAAACGGCTACCCGTCGGGGACCCGTCGGGGGCAAAGCAGGCTTTGGTGTCGCTTGACGTGAAAACCGGCGGAATTCGTGCGATGGCGCAGAACACCGAGTACTCACCGGTCGAAGCCGAAGACGGTTCCTCAACAGCAGTCAACTACAACGCCGAGAAGAAGTTCGGCGGTGGTACTGGCTATCAACCAGGCTCTACCTGGAAGCCGTTCGTTCTCACAGAATGGCTGCAGAGCGGGCACACGCTGACGGAGACCGTGAATGGCTCGGGAAGTATGTACCGAGGCTTCTCAACCGCCAGCTGCGATGACCGTTCGTATGCCAGCGCGGGTTACAACCCGCGAAACGCTGGTGACTCAGGCGGGGCTAGCGGCAGGATGTCGGTTTTCGACGCTACGCGGAAGTCGGTCAATAAGGCATACGCCGACATGGCGTCGGAACTCGACATGTGCGCGGTCCGGGACACTGCGTCGGCGCTCGGCGTCCGCGCTGGAGACGGAAGCGCCCTCGCTGACGTCACCCTGGCAGACGGCACGCAACAGGTGCTCTATCCATCATCCATTCTCGGGACCGTGTCGGTAGCTCCGGTGACCATGGCAGCCTCGTACACGGCATTTGCCAACCAAGGGCGCCGGTGCGGAGCCACCGCCATCTCAAGAGCGACGGACAGCGACGGCAAAGAGCTCGACCTGCCCGACACCTGTAAGCAGGCTCTCGAACCCGAGGTGGCAGAGGCGGTTGCCTACACCCTGTCACAGACGTTCAACGGCGGCACCACTCAAGGCTTGGGAATCGGTGCTCCTGCGGCTGCCAAGACCGGTACGACGAATTTCGAAGTCGGGGCTTCGTGGACGGTCGGATTCACCAGTGATGTTGTCACGGCCGTATGGACGGGTGACCCGAATGGAGTTCGAGACTGGCGAGATAATCGACGTGGAAGGATGCCGCGCACGGTCTTCGGTGCGACAGTTTCTGGCCCAACATGGCAAGCCTTCATGCGTACAGCTGCCGCCGAAGGAGAACCGAAGCCATTCCCACGGCCGAGTGCGACGTACATGCCCAGCAGCGAATCGAGGGGCTCAAGCCGCCCCTCGCCGAGCCGCGGGCCCAGTCGGGAAGACTCACCGTCACCGGAGCCGACTAGCGATGCCGAACGCGAACCCGACGAGGGCATCACCGAATCGCCACCAGCGTTCGGGGGTTGATCTGCGCGAGACTGCAGCCCGCCCCGCCTGCAATAGCAGTAGCGGGGCGGGCATCGACGCGATCCGGCGTCGAACGGATTAGATGATCGAGCGGAGGATCGACAGTGCCCGCAGCTGTGCGGCAAGGCGTTCGCGTTCCACCTGCTCGCTGGCGCTGCGTCGCAGGATCGCTGCGCGGTGCAGCTCGGCGTGGCTGGGGGCGCGACGGGATTTCGGCTTGCGACGAGCCCACCGCAGCACCGAGACGGCAGCGAAGATGGCCCACCGGCGGTGTATCGGATAAGCATGAGCAAATGACATGAGAAAGTCCTTGGATGACCATTTCAGGCAGGACGAATAGCCTGCCGTCGAAACGGAAGTGATGAAAAGAAAGTGAGTCGGCGCGTTTCAGGAAGACAGCAGTGAATGGCAATTCATGGCATTCGATCATCCATTGATCTGTGTTCTCAATGGTGACGAAGTCGATGAATGACAGATCTTCGACGATGCGTGCGGAACGGGTCCGGAGGTCGTCAGGAAGGGGGTGCTCGCTGTGTGCCTGGCGCCGAGTTCTACGCGGAGAAGCGAGGCGGGACGCGGCGGCTGCCCGCCGGGTTGCCGAGATCGGCAGCTCCCGTGGCCGTGAACGTGGTGAAGATCATCATCGTGCCCGCCTCCTTTCAATTCATTCAGGCGATGTCATAAGCGACAGCGAATGATGTGGAATCTGTCTGCCGGTCGCATCAGAATGATGTCAAAGAGCAGAAGAAGATTCTGCGACAACAGTAACACGGATCTCTGAGTTTGCACACCTGGATTCGAGATTTCTTGAATTGCTCGCCCGTTACCGGGTCCGGCGCGATTGAGCACGTGCGGTCACGGGCGGCGGAAGAAGCTGCCGTCTCTTCAGGTGAGAACACTCGTGGGGTTTACCGGAACTGCCGTACGGTGATCAAACAGTGATACGCATCACAGTGAGCGGCGAGACAGGCGCGCGAATCGGATGAGCACGACAATGCGGTCGTGGGAAAGCAGCGGGATGTTCGACATCAGGATCGTAGGCGGCATGGTGGTCGACGGAACCGGAGCGCCGGCCGCACCCGGTGATCTGGGCATCACAGATGGAAAGATCACCGCCGTGGCTGCGCCTGGCGCCATCCCCGCGGAAAGTGCGGCCGAGACGGTGGATGCCTCCGGTCGGATCGTGACTCCTGGCTTCATCGACCTGCACAATCACGCGGACTTCACGATCCACGGTTGCCCCGAAGCGCCTTCGCAGATCAGCCAAGGTGTGACGACGCTGCTGCTGGGCAACTGCGGATCGTCTCCATTCCCAGCGCCCAGTCTTGATGAGGTGCGGCGCACATGGGGTCATCTCAGCCCGGTCTTCATGACCGAGGCCACGGATGCGGCGGGCTTTCTTGCGGCCACGGCTGCGCTTCCCCTCGAGATCAATGCCGCATTCCAAGTCGGGTTCTCAGCTCTGCGCCGCATGGCGATGGGCAATGCCTCCCGACCCGCCACCGCTGAGGAGAGGCAGCACATGATCCGCGGCGTCCGCGCTGCCGCCGAGGCTGGAGTCCGCGGATTCTCCACCGGCCTCATCTACGCACCGGGAGCCTATGCCCGGCCTGATGAAGTGGCCGAGGTCGTCGCAGCTGCCGCCGAATGCGACTTGCTGTACTCCACCCATATGCGAGATGAAGCCGACCATGTGGTTACGTCAGTCCGCGAATCGATCGACGCCGTGGCAAGCACCGCCGGGCGCCTGCAGATCTCCCACCTCAAAGCGACCGACCGCCACAACTACGGCCTCGTGTCCGACGCGCTGAACCTCATCGAGCAGGCGCACGCCCGCGGCGTCGACGTGACCGCTGACGTCTACCCGTACACTGCCTCAAGCACAACGCTGACCTCGCTGCTGCCGGGCTGGTCACTCGAAGATGGACGCAACGGCCTGCCGCACCGGCTTGCCGACGCGGACCAGCGAGACCGCATTCGCGCAGCCCTGGCAGACACCATCACCGGACGGTCTGGGGCTGAGGCCGTCGTCATCGCCGCCGTCGGCCCGGACGGGCCCGGTGGGTACGAATGGGCCGTCGGGCTGAGTCTGGCCGAGATCGGCGAGCGGGACGGCTGCGATCCAGCCGAAGCCGCACTGCGCCTGCTCGCCGCTCATGCCGGCGCTGCCGGAATCATCCACCATTCGATGTCCGAAGACGACGTCCGGGCTGCCCTCGCCCCCCCGCTGGTCGCCGTCGCCTCCGACGGTCATCAGCTTGCCGCAGCGGGGCCCGGCCGACCCCATCCGCGCAGCTTCGGCACATTCACGCGGGTGCTCGGCCACTATGTGCGCGACGTCGGTCTGCTCAGCATCGAAGAGGCGGTGCGCAAGATGACGTCCCTGCCCGCCTCCCGGATGAAGCTCGACGACCGCGGAGTCCTCGCACAGGGAATGGCTGCCGACATCGCGGTCATCGACCTCGACACCGTCGCCGATCGCTCAACCTACGACGACCCATGGCAGCTCTCCACTGGCGTCGATGACGTCATCGTCGGAGGCGCATTCGCCGCCCGGAATGGTCGACGCGTGCGCGGTCACGGCGGACGCGTCCTGTGATCACGAGAAGACAACGAATCTGCGTGTCGGTTGCCCCGCCTGATCCGCCGATGCCAGTATGTGAGCTACGTCACTCGATTGATCCCCTCGGAGTCGCGACATGCTGAGCTATATCGTCAAGCGCATCCTCGCGCTCATCCCCGTGCTCGCCGTCGTTGCGATCGTCGTCTTCTCCCTCGTCCACCTCACCCCCGGTGACCCGGCCTCGGTGATGCTCGGACCCAACGCCACCTCCGACCAGGTCGAAGCGCTGCGCTCCGAGATGGGGCTCGACCGACCGCTCGTCGTCCAGTTCTTCGCGTGGCTCGGCGGCGCGCTGACCGGTGACCTCGGGTACTCCCACTTCATGGGAGCGGCTGTCGCATCGGTCCTGATGGATCATCTGGGGCCGACGCTGTCACTGGCGATCCTCGCCGAGGTCGTTGCGCTCATCATCGCGATTCCCGCCGGCATCATCGCCGCCCGCCGACGCGGCTCGGCTGTCGACCAGGGCTTCATGGCCTTCTCACTGCTCGGCATCTCCGTGCCCAGCTTCCTGCTCGGTCTGTTCCTCATGCTGATCTTCGCCGGCTGGCTCGGCTGGCTGCCGGTCGCTGGCTACCGCGGCCTGGAGGAGGGCCTCGGCACGCATCTGCGCTATCTCATCCTCCCGGCGCTGGCGCTCGGCGCAATGCAGGCCGCACTGACCGCCCGCATGACCCGCTCGTCGATGCTGGACGTGTTCCGTGCCGGATATATGAAGACCGCTCTGGCAAAAGGCGTGTCCGAACGCAGCCGCGTGTACAAGCACGGGCTGAAGAACGCCTCGTTCCCCATCCTCACCGTCGTCGGCCAGTCGATCGGCACCCTCATCGCCGGTGCGGCCGTCATCGAAACCGTCTTCAACATCCCAGGCATCGGGCAGCTCATCGTCAATTCGGTCGAACGCCGCGACTTCATGGTCATCCAGGGTGTCGTGCTCATGATCACCGTGTCCTACATGCTCATCAACCTGCTCGTAGACATCCTCTACGGCTTCCTCGACCCACGGGTGCGACTGTCATGACGAAACCAGCCCACGCCACACCACAGCGCCCCGAACCCGAGGCGGGCCTCACCAGCGAGACCACCGGCACCTCGGGACCGGCGGGAGCACCCTCCGCCGCCCAGCCCGGATCGACCGTCGGTCTCGAACGCCTGAGCATGCGGCAGCTGATCTTCCGGAGGGTGACGAGCAACGGCCTCATCATGACCGGCGGCATCATCGTCGTCATCATCGTGCTTCTGACGACATTCGGCCCCATGGTCATCTCCCGCGGGCCCCTTGAGCTCAACATCCAGGACCGGCTGCAGGGCCCCAGCGGCGACTACCTGCTCGGCACCGACAACTACGGCCGCGACCTGCTCTCGCGAGTGCTGAACGGAGCGCGGGTATCGCTGTTCGTCGGCTTCGCAGTCGCGATCCTGTCCACCGTCATCGGCTACATCATCGGCATGTACTCGGCCTACTTCCGGTGGGCCGACGCGATCCTCATGCGGATCTGCGACGGCTTCATGGCCTTCCCCGCCATCCTGCTGGCCATCGCTCTCATGGCTGTGCTGGGAGCCAAGACCTCCAACGTCGTCATCGCGCTGACGGTCGTGTTCACGCCCTATGTCGCGCGCGTCGTCCGTTCGTCGACGCTGGTGGTCAAGGAGCAGACCTTCGTCGAAGCGCTGCGTGCACAGGGCGCCTCATCGAACCGCATCATCTGGCTCAACATGGCGCCCAACGTCGTCTCCCCGGCGATCATCCAGGCGACCTTCATCTTCGCCGACTCGATCATCACCGAGGCCGCACTGTCCTTCCTCGGCGCCGGTGTGCCGCCGCCCGCACCGTCCTGGGGCAACATCCTGCTCGACGGCAAGACCCTGATCTTCAACAACCCGTGGATGACGATCGTGCCCGGTGCGGTCATCATCCTCACCGTGCTCGGCATCAACCTCTTCGGCGACGGCCTGCGCGACCTCTTCGATCCGCACACCGGCAAAGCCGTGCGGAAAGGCGGTGGACGGAAATGACGACGACAGCCGAGCCGAGCGGCGCCCACGGTGCCACCGGTCCCGAGGCGCCGGCCCGGGTGATCACGGTCAGCGGGCTGACGACACGGCTGGCGACCGAGCAGGGCGATGTCACCGCTGTCGAAGACATCGACTTCCACGTCGATGCCGGGGAAGTGCTCGGCATCGTCGGCGAGTCCGGCTGCGGGAAGTCCGTGACCGCGGAGTCCGTCATGCGGTTGCTCGATGAGAAGACCGCTGACTACTCCGGCACCGTCGAATTCGACGGAACGGATCTCCTGTCAGTCAGCGATGCCCGGATGCGGCAGTTTCGCGGCGGCCGCATCGCGATGATCTTCCAGGATCCGATGAGCTCGCTCAACCCGGTCTTCACCGTCGGTCAGCAGCTCATCGAGACGATCCTCATCCACCAGCCGATGTCGAAGGAGGCGGCGAAGCAGCATGCCATCGATGCGCTGGAGCAGACCGGCATCGCCGACCCGCATGCGCGCATCGACGACTACCCGCATCAGCTCTCCGGTGGCATGCGCCAGCGCGTCATGATCGCCATGGCTCTCATCTGCGAACCGGCTCTGCTCATCGCCGACGAACCGACAACGGCCCTCGACGTCACCACCCAGGCCCAGATCCTGCGGCTCATCGACGATCTGCGCCGGGCACGCGACATGGCCACCATCCTCATCACCCACGACCTCGGAGTCGTGGCAGAGGTCTGCGACCGGGTGATGGTGATGTATCTCGGTGAGGCTGTCGAGGCCGGGCCGGTGCGCGACATCCTCGACAACCCCCGGCACCCCTATACGCGCGGGCTGCTGGCCTCCACCCCGGGAGTGGACACCGACCGCACGCAGCCGCTGCCGACCATTCCCGGACGTGTGCCGACTCTCTATGATGTGCCAGCCGGGTGCCGGTTCGCCGCGCGGTGCCCCTTCGCGGAGGACGCCTGCCGCCAGAACCGCCAGCAGCTGACGGAGATCGCCCCGGGCCGGTCGGTGCGCTGCTGGAAGGCAGTCGATGGTCTCATCGACGCCGAGGCGGACGTGCCGCACGATGCTGCTGAACCGTCAGGGGGCCGCGGGGCTCAAGGAGGCGAACGATGACCGAGAACGCGGCTGTGCTCGAGGCTCAGCAGCTGACCAAGACCTTCACGCTGCGCAATGCGATCGGCTTGAGAACGTCAGAGGTCCATGCCGTCGACGGTGTCAGCTTCTCCATTCAGCCTGGAGAGACGTACGGTCTCGTCGGCGAATCAGGTTGCGGCAAGTCCACGACGGGCCGGATGCTGCAGGCCCTCATCGAACCGACCTCGGGGAACATCCTGTTCCACGGTCAGCCGATCAGCGAATTCAACCGCGCCGAACAGCAGACGTACCGCTCGAAGGTCCAGATGATCTTCCAGGATCCGAACTCGTCGCTCAACCCGCGCAAGCGCATCGGCTCGATCCTCAACGAGACTCTCGTCATCCAGGGGATCCGCGATCGAGGGGAGCGGAACAAACGCATCGTCGCGGCGATTGAGGAAGTCGGATTCGGTGAAGAGCATCTGGTGCGCTATCCCCACGAGTTCTCCGGCGGTCAGCGTCAGCGCATCGGCATCGCGCGTGCGCTTGTGACGCACCCGGAGGTGATCTTGTGCGATGAAGCCGTCTCGGCTCTCGACGTCTCGATCCAGGCACAGATCCTCAATCTGCTCAATCGCATCCAAGACGAGCACGGTCTGAGCTATCTGTTCATCTCACACGACCTGTCTGTCGTCCGCTATGTCGCTGATCGGATCGGAGTGATGTGCAAAGGCAAGCTCGTCGAAGAAGCCCCGGTCGATGAGCTCTTCGCACACCCGAAGGACGAATATACGAAGAAGCTGCTCGACTCGATTCCACACGTCCACCCACGTGCGACAGCGGCGGGATCAGCCGCCTCGGGCGCCACTGCAGGGGAAGGAGGAGTGCTGTGAGCACGCACCGACCACGCCTGCTGCGCGTGCTGGCCGTCGTGGCCACTGCGGCTGTGCTGGCTGTCAGCGGCTGCGGAGCCAAGCCGAGCGACCCGACCTCGGAGTTCCACTACGCGCTCAATGCCCAGCCGCCGCTGCTCGACCCGCTTCTGAGCACTGCAACGGCAACCGCAGAGGTGGCCCGCCTGATGTTCGAGCCGCTGCTGACGCAGGATGCCGACTTCCAGGTGCAGCCGCACATCGCCGAATCCTGGGAGGAATCCGGCGACGGCAGGACGACCACCTTCACCATCCGTGAGGGACTCACCTTCCACAACGGCGATCCGGTGACAGCCGAGGACGTCGAAGCCAGCCTCGACCGGTGGATGGAGATCTCAGGGGTCGGTCAGCAGTTCTTCGCAGGAGCCGACGTCGAAGTCGTCGGAGACCGCGAAGTCGCCGTGCACACTCCCGAGAAGATGTACACCCTGCTGTACTTCCTGTCCGACCCAGGCCAGATGACCGCGATCATGCCGAAGAAGGTCATCGACGAAACGCCGGCCGAGGGTCTGACCGAGTTCGTCGGAACTGGGCCATTCGTGTTCGACACGTGGCGGACGGACCAGTACATCCAGCTGCACAGATTCGAGGACTATCAGTCCCCAGAAGGCGAGCCGAGCGGACTTGCGGGGCATCGAGAGGCGAAATCCGACACGCTCATCATCGATCTCGTGACTGACTCCTCCACCCGGCTGGCCGGTCTGCAGACCGGCGAATATGACGCGGCAGCCGGCATCCCATTCGACAACTCCGGACTGCTCGAGAAGGACACGACCCTGCAGTCCATCGTCGGAGAGAACGGCTTCAACGGTGTCGCCTTCAACAAGAAGGCCGGCATCATGGCCGACAACACCATGCGCAATGCCGTGGCAGCTGCGCTCGACCACGAGGACATCCAGCTCGCGGCATTCGCCGCCGACGAGTTCTACGACGTCAACGGAGCTATCAGCCTGCCCGGACAGCAGTTCTACACCGAAGCGGGTCTCGAGCTCTTCAACCAGCAGGACCCAGACCTGGCGAAGCGGCTGATGGAGGAGGCCGGTTACAACGGCGAACCGGTTCGCATCCTCACATCGCGCGAGTACGAAGACCACTACAATTCCGCGGTCGTCGTCGAGGAGAATCTCAAAAAGGCGGGCTTCAACACGCAGATGGTGGTCGTCGACTGGGCGACCCTGCTGAGCATGCGCGCTGATGAGAACGCCTTCGAGCTGTTCACCACCGCGTGGTCGGTCAACGCCGTGCCGGTCACGCAGGTGTTCCTGCTCGGGTCGTGGCCCGGCTGGACAGACGATGATGAGCTGAGCCAAGCCATGAATGACCTGGCCTTCGCCGCTGACGACGAGGCGGCGGCTGAAGCCAATGATCGGCTCCAGACCCGAGTCTACGAATACCGGCCGATCATCAAATACGGCAACAAGCGCACGATCGTCGGCGCCTCGGTCGACGCCGAAGGAGTGCAGTTCGTCCCCGGTGCCGGCATCGTGCTCTGGAACGCCCATATGACGAAATGATCTGACGCGCCGGTGGACGCCGGCGCGTCAGACAGAGGAGGAATGGACAGGGAATGGCGCAGTCGACCGTGCTCAGCGGAGCCACCGTCTACGACGGCACAGGATCTGCTGGTCAGCCGTTGGACCTGCTCATCGCCGGTGACAGGATCGCTGCGATCTCACCTCCCGGGCGCTTCCGGGGAATGACGCATTCTGCTCGCACGATCGACGTCACAGGGCTGAGCATTGCGCCGGGATTCATCGATGTGCACAGCCATTCCGACAGCTCTCCGCTCATCGACCTGGACGACACCTCGAAGATCCTCCAGGGGGTCACCACCGAGGTCAACGGCAACTGCGGTTTCGGGCTCGCCCCGATCAACCCGGCGTTCGTCGACGACTTCACCACCCTGGCCCTCCGCATCTTCCCGCCGCTCGAGTTCGACTGGCGGAGTCTCGACGAACTGCACGAGCGCGCTGCGGCAACGGGATTCATCACCAACTTCGCCTTCCTCGCTGGGCACAACACGCTGCGTGTCGCCGCCATGGGATCCGACGAGCGCGCACCGACCCCAGCTGAGATGACGGTGATGAAAGACCAGCTCTATCGCGCGCTCGAAAGCGGCGCCGCCGGGCTCACCACAGGGCTCATCTATCCACCGGGAATCTTCAGCACAACCGAGGAGATCACCGAGCTCGCCTCCATCATGCCGGCGACAGCCGTGTATGCCAGCCATATGCGCAACGAATCGTCACGCGTCCGCGAGAGCATCGAGGAAACGGTGAACGTCGCCTCACACGCGGGTGTGCGCTGTCACGTCTCCCACCTCAAGGTTGCGGGCCGGCGCCTGTGGGGGCAGATGGGCGAGATCATCGAGACCCTCGACAGCCATCGCACCACAGGCCTCAGCGTCACCCACGATGTCTACCCCTACACCGCCTCCTCGACGATGCTGACAGCTGTGCTTCCACCATGGGCCCACGACGGCGGAGCTCCGGCGCTGCTGCAGCGACTCGCCTCACCGAGTGAGCGCGCCCGGATGGCGCAGGACATCGCCGAACCGTCCGGGAGCTTCGAAAGCCACGTGCGCTCGACGGGCTGGGAGAACATCGTCATCGCCAGCACCGCCAGCCACCGATACGAAGGGCTGTCCTTAGCCGCGCTCGGCGCCCAGCAGGACAGACATCCACTCGACGCCGTCGCCGAGCTGCTCATCGACGAACAGCTCAAAGCGACGATGATCATCCACGGGATCGGCGAGGAAGACGTGCAGACTGCGCTGCGCAGCCCGTACACCGCGATCGGCTCCGACGGCCTGCCGGTGGGAACAGGCGGCAAACCGCATCCGCGAGGCTACGGAACCTTTGCACGCATGCTCGATGTCTACGTGCGCCGCGAGAAGCTGATGCGCATCGAGGAGGCGATCCGGCGGATGACCTCGCTGGCCGCAGACATCTTCTCCCTGCCTGAGCGCGGCCGCATCGCGGCAGGCAGCAGTGCCGACCTCGTCATCTTCGACGCCGAGGGCCTCAACGACCATGCGACCTTCGATGACCCGATGCGCTCACCGTCGGGAATTCACGCTGTGTGGGTCGGAGGCGAACAGGTGGTGAAGAACGGCGCTTACCTCGGTCGGCGAAACGGCACTCTGCTCAGCGCCCGCCACTGAAATGGAGAATGCCGGTTGATCTTAGAATCCAGATCAACACCATCTGATCTGGATTTCTTGATCATGCTGGTATGATCTGATTTATCCGATCAATTCGGTGCGACAGTCGGAGGTGCCCATGGACCGCTGGTCGAAGATCATCGCCCCAGAGGACCTGGGGGAGACGATCCAAGCTGCGCGGATGGACAGAGGTTGGTCCCAGCGGGACCTCGCACGGATCTCAGGGATCGCGCAGAGCGCCATCTCCGACATGGAATCCGGCAAGCACACTCTCTACGCCGAACGGCTGTTCGCCCTGCTTGAGGAGTGCGGCGTCACCCTGCGTGCAGAATGGACGACCGACGATGCGCCTGGCAGTTGAGCTCTACGGCGTGATCGTCGGTCATATCGATGCGCAGGGGCCGCAGGACTTCGATTTCACGGCGAGCACAGAAGCCATCAGCCGCTTCGGCATCAACAGCGATGTGCTCTCAGTCGCCGTTCCGCTGACCGATCGACCGCCGCGTCACCACGCCGGCAGGCGGCGGAACTTCTTCAATGAGCTGCTGCCCGAAGGTGACATCCTGACCTGGATGCTTGAGCGCAGCGGCCTCCGCAGAGGCGATACGCCGGCGTTCCTCGCCCGTTACGGTCGGGACATCGCAGGGGCCGTGCAGATCTGGGATGCTGACGATCCCAGTGAACCGCCGACGCCCGAAGCCAGTCCCGTGAGCGACCGCGAGATCCGGTCACTGCTCGAAAGCCCGATGGCCGACCCGCTCGCGAACCGACGACGGTCGGGGAGGACCTCGCTGGCCGGTGTGCAGCCGAAGATCGTCCTGGCTCAGCGAGACGGCCGCTGGCATCGCGTCGCAGGAGGCTATCCTTCAACGCACATCATCAAGCCGAGCCTCTCGGCGCACCCGACGGTCATCGGTGATGAGGAATACGGCTGGCGTCTCGCCCGCGCCCTCGGTCTGGCGGACTATCGAGTCGAGCTGACCGCGTTCGCAGAGCTGCCAGCGCTCGTCATCGAGCGCTTCGATCGAGGCGCTCAGGGTGAGCGACTCCACCAGGAGGACTTCAATCAGGCACTGGGAGCCGCCGGTGATGAGAAATACCAGGAGGTCGGCGGAGCAGTGACGCTCAGACGGATCGCTGAGACCGTCCGCCGCCGCTGCCCGAGGCCAGAGCTCATCCAGCTGGCCCGCCAGGTCGTGCTGTGCTGCGCGATCGGCAACCTCGACATGCACGCGAAGAACCTCGGCCTCATGCATCTGCCAGACCAGAAGACGCTGCTGGCTCCCGCCTACGACATGGTGCCCATGGCTCAGCATCGCGATGCCGATGGCCGGCTGGCGCTGACCGTTGACCGGCACTACCGGCTGGCCGACGTCAGCCACAGCAGCCTCGTCAGCGAAGTCGCATCATGGAAGCTCAGCGATGCCGAACAGATCGTCACCGAGGCCCTCGAAGAGATCCGCACAGCCGTCGGGGCGGAGACACCCGACCCCTCAGCCTCACCTGACCTGCAGGAGTCGATCGGGCAGCGCACTCAGCGGCTGCTCGAGCACTGACCCTGTGCGCTCGGCCGCCTCAGTGCTCGCCGACGAGCGGGTCGCGCAGCACCGGCTGCTGGAGCGCCGCCGTCGCGGCAGGAGACGCGCCACCGCCGCCGAAGGTCGGCTCGCGCAGCGCCATCTGACGGCGCAGCTCCTTGGCCTTGAGGCGCTGCTCGGCCGACTCGACATCATCCGAGGTGGGCCGCTGCGGCACCCGGGCCGCCGCCTCGGCGCCGGCCGCAGCCCAGGCATCTGCCTCACGCATGGCGATCTCACGCAGCTCACCACGCGTCAGCGTCCCGGTCGTGCGCCCGCCGACGGCCAGCCGGCCGAGGTCGACGAGCCTGGTCGTCGGCAGACGCATGTAATGATCGATGATCGCCTCGAACTCCAGCTGCTCGCGCAGGTCGAGCTCGGGACGCCTCGGCATCGCCTGCGGAAATCCGTCATGGGCAGCGGCCGCATAGGGTCCGTATTCGCCGATCGCCGTCTCGTCTTCGAACAGCGGCTCCTCGTGCCACGCCAGCCACCAGGCCTGCGCGAACACGAGCAGCAGATCGGCTTGAGTCTTCGTCACACCCGGCTGCAGGAACTTCAGCCAGGCGAGCACTTCACGTGCGGTGCGCATGGCACAGCTCCTCTCGCCGGCGAGCTCTCCATTGATGTCTCGCCTGGTACCACCTTAACCGTCCTGACCAGCCTGTCGATCACCAAAATCGCATCATCGGCTGTGACTTTCGTCCAAGGCCACCTGCCGCACGAGCAGCACAGCACCGTCATGGAGCCGCTGAGGCTCACTGCAACCTTCGTGCAGGTCTACCCCAAAGGTGCAGTGCCGAATCTATTGACGCAGACATCCCGTCTTGCTTCCATGAATATGTGAGCTGTTCGGCCATCCCCTCCACCTCAGCTGAACGCCACCGCCCCGATCATCCCTCGAACACCCCATCCAAGGAGAGATCCTCATGCGTCACCCACGCACCATCCCCACCCTCGTCGTCGCCGGCACCCTGGCTGTCGGCAGCCTGCTCGGCACCGCAGCCGCCGTCCTCCCAACCGCTGGCGAAGCCCCCGCCTCGGCGGCGGTCGCCACCCACGCCGAGACCCAGGCCGGTGAGAAGGTCCTCGACTACCGCTGGGAGCCGCAGGACAACTACTACAATTGCGGGCCGTTTGCCATGCGGATCGCGCTCTCGGCCTTCGGCCACGATGTCCCGGCCAACGACCTGGCCGCCCAGGCCGGCACGACGACTGCCGGCACGAACTTCGGCGCCATCGAACAGGTGATGAACGCCCGCCTGAACACGACGTTCTACGAGACCAAGGGGATCAGCGAGGAACCCACCCAGGAGCAGAAGGACCTGTTCTGGCACGACGTGCAGTACGACATTGACCGCGGCCACCCGATCATCGTCGACATCATGACCGGCCCCGGCGCCTCCCCGGACTGGTACCCCAAAGACCAGGGCCTCATCTACCACTTCTTCACCGTCGTCGGCTACAACGCCGACACCCGCGAAGTGAAGATCGCCGACCCGGCGAACTTCGGCGGCGTCGGCGAGTACTGGTTGCCGGCCGACCAGGTCGCGCTCATGGCGGGCGGCCGCGGATACACCGGCTGACCCCTCTGACACCGCGCCCGAGGCGGTGGCTGGCACCTGTGCCGGCCACCGCCTTTCGCTATGGTCGGCACATGGACATCCAGCGCGCACTCAGGCTCAGGTGGCGAACCTGGGTGGTGCTCGGCTGCGCAGTCGCTGTCTACGCGCTGTTCGTCATCCGCCCGTGGACCGAGGAGCCGGCGGCCGGGTGGGAGTTGCTCGTGCAGATCGCCGCAGTGCTCACCGCCGGGCTGTCGCTGTTCGGACTGTTCGTACCCGCCGCGCCCCGACGCATGGCCGGCCGCGAGGAACCCGCCAGTGAGTCGTGAGTGCTCAGCTGGGAGGGAGTGATGCTGCCGCATCGATGGCAGTGAGGACGTAGGACCACTCGATCCGCTCCTGCTCCAAACGCGGGAAGTCGCTGGCATGCAGCTGCGCTGCCATCTCGCGCTCGCCGGCAGTGAGGGTCTCCAGATGTTCTGGGGCAACCCGCAGCGGAGCCGGCTCTGTTCCGGCCAGATGCCGGAAATCGTTAAGCGTGCGGCTGTCCATGAGCACCGATTTGGTGTGCTGGCAGTGGGTGCGGAATCGATTGAGGATCCCGAATCCGTGCGTGTCGATGTCACCCCAGTAGAGGACACGCGCACCGGCCAGCCACGGCAGCCGGGCAGCCACTGAAGCGGAGTAGCCGGGGTTGAACACGACCACCGCATCTCCCCACCGGCCGTCTGCTGGCAGCGCGAGGAACGATGCGAGGTTCTCCGTCACAATGACGAGTTTCGGGCGCACCGGCAGCTGTGCGATCTCAGACGCAGGAGCTTCGACATCGCGCAGACCCGCCAATAGGTGCGATCGGCTGTCGTAACCGCCGAGGAGCCGCACGCGTATGCGCGGTTCGGCCGTGCGAAAGCCCAAACTGCTTTCACCGGTGAGCGAGGTGATGATCGGGGAAACGATGCCCCGATGTGTCTCCAGCCATTTCGAGTCGATGCCGATGATCGGCAGCTCGCGGATGAACAGTCCCGAGCGGGGATTCTCCCGCAGCCAGGTGAGCACAGCCAGCAGGCGTTCATGGTCGTCGGCGTTGAGTTCGGCAGCGGCTCCGAGGACGCGGCGCAGCACAGGAAGAGGCACCGTGTCCTGCGCCCACTGCACAAGCATGCCGGCGGCACTGGTGAGCCGGCGCCATTCCCGCAGCTGACCTGTCCAGGCGGCGACCGCCTGAGGCGAGGTGAGCCGCAGGCGAACCGGCAGCCGCTGCCGCCCCCAGGTGCGCCATCGCCGGCTTGCCCACTCGAGGTGCGCACGCTCCGGCAGCTGCGCGCCAGCTGTCTCCCACGCACGGATCCACGACATCACGGCATCGAGTTTCGCGGTGGTCTGCGGCTCCGCCGGGGGCTTGAGCGGCAGGGAGACGTCGGCTTCCGCCATACCGAGCGCCCACGCGCGCTTGTGCAGCCGGAACTTCGCAGCCACTGCCTCGCGCGCCTGGCCGGGTGAGACCATGCTGCGCGCCTCGCTGGACCGGCGGCGCACACTCACGCCGGCTCCCCGCTTTGCTCCCATTGCAGAGCAGCCAGACGCGAGTCACGGTTGTCGCTGATGTCGATCTTGACGGCCGCCCCCACATAGTCTTCGAGGATCGGCAGCAGCTTTTTGGGTGTGGCGAGGATGAGCTGGAAACCGAAGGCCACGAAAGTCTCTAGGGCCATCCGGGCGAAGGTCTCATCGGCCTTGTCGAATGCTTCGTCGAGCATGACGGTGCTGAATTCCGGCAGCTCTTCCGCGGAATCGGTCAGCTGATAGCGCAGGGCAGCGGCCAGGCAGAACACGACGAGCTTCTGGCGCTGTCCGCCGGAAAGTCCGGTGGAGGATTCGTAGGCCCGGATCGGCTCGCCGTCCGCATCAGTCTCCAGGCCGATGAAGCTGACGTGCCGACGGGTGTCGAGGCAGGCGGTGCGCCACCTCCGGTCAGCTGGTTCAGCTGAGCCGAGGCGGCCGATGACCTTCCTGATGAGCGCGAACTTCTCTTCTGCGGCCTCCGGTGTCAGGGATGTCATCGCATCGGCGGTGATCTCGCGCAGCTCTGCGAGGAATGTCTGGACCTCCGCGCTGCGGCGCTCCTTCGGTTTGATCCTCAGGTACCTGCCGCGGTCGAACTGGCTGCCTCTCAGCGACAGGTTCACCTGGTGGGTGCGCTCCTTGACTTCGTTGAAGGCGCGGCTGATCTGCGCGTTCAGCGTGCCGATATTGCGGGTCGACTGGGTGCGCAGCATCTCCAGGAAGCGCTTCTCATGTGCAGGCAGCCCGTCGCTGTGCAGAGTCGTGCGCAGCCGACGGTATTCGTCCCGGTCGCGGACCGAGCGCTCGACGTCAGCGCTGAATGCCGGCCACTGGCTGAGAAAGGAGTGGGTGCGGCGTTCGAAGTCGGCCTCTGCGCGGTGCTGCTGCTTCTGGACCTCATCACGGTCTTCGCGTAGCTGCCGTTCGATCGTGTTCTTCACTGTGGCGATGTCATCGACGCTCAGCCGGCGCCGGTGCTCGTGAAACCGGGAGCGCAGGGTATCCTCCACAGCTGCATCCGGCTCGGGTCCGTCATCGGCCTCCTCTGCCCGGGCAACGGCCTCATCGAGGCGCGTGAGCACGCTTCTGAGCTCGATCACGTCGGTCTGCGCAGCGTTTTCGGCTTCCCGGGCAGTCTCACGTGCGGCGGTCGCGGTGCTGACGAGCTCCCGCGCTGCCTGCAGATCGGTGTTGCTGCGGGTCATGTGCTCAAGGCGCCGTTCGGCGGCAGCGACCGCAGCCTGTGCTGCCTGAGCGTCGAGCTCCGACCACGGCGTATCAGCAAGCTCATCGAGGATGCTGCGCCTGGTGGCATCGGCATTGCGCTGGTCGATGGCCCAGATGAGCCGGTCCTTGGTCTCCGCGACTGTCTTCTGCTCGGCGCTGATGGCTTCGAGCAGCTCCGTGACCTTCTCGACGGTGCTGAAGCCCATCACCCAACGGCTGCGGTCGCCGACCCGTGTGCGGTCGTCCTTTTCGAACCGGTCTCCCGGCCGTCTGACCTGTCCGGCACGAGTGAGTCCTCGCTCCACCTGCGCCAATTCGGCAGGCTCATCGACACAGGTGAAGTCGAATCGGGTGGACAGCGTGTGATTCATCCACGCAGCGAACGGCGAATCATGTAGGACGTCGACCTTGTGCACGAGGGACCGGGAGTCGCTGATCGCTGGGGGAGCAGGACTGGAGCTGTGGACAGCCTGCACAACGATCCGCACTCCGAAGTGCATGGAGTCGAGCGTCTGGGCAACCTGCTCGGCGTAGCGGAAGTCGACGAGCATCGTGCGTGAGAGTGAACCGAGCAGCCTTTCGATCGCACCCCGCCAGTCGGCATCCTCACCGCGCACCTCCATCAGCTCACCGCAGAACGGCAGTGCCTGATAGCTGAGGTCCAGCTGCTGAGCCAGCAGCTTCCGGGCGTTCAGCAGCGGCCTGTCGAGGTTGGACTTCTCTGCTCTGGCGGCCTCGAGGTCGCTTGTGAGCGCCGCCAACCGCTCCGTTGCCTGCCGGTGCCGTTCGGCGGCTTCGTGCTCGGCGGTCTGGATGCGGCTGCGATCAGCTTCCTCAGCTGGGTCGGTCCGCTGTTCGAGCAGTTCGTCGAACTCTTCGGCCGTCTGCGGCAGGGTGGTGACTCCGGCGCGCTGGAGTCGCTGGGTCAGTGAGGTGCGGCGCCGGTCGACATCGTCCTGGCGGTGCCTGGCCGCTGTCAGCAGGTCCGCGAGCCGGGCGAGTTCACCGCCGCCGGCCTCTCGCAGCGCAGCATGAGCCAGATCCGCATCGCGGGTCGCCTCCTCGACATCCGCGCGTGCCTTCGCGAGGGCGGCCTCGGCGCCTGACAGACGCCGACGCACCCTCCTGCGCTCCTGTGTGGCGAGTTCACGCGTCAGAGCGCCGGCCACCTGGTCGAGCCCGGCGAGCAGCGAGCTGATTTCAGTGTTGCGGGCCGTCGCCTCGTCGTAGGCATCTGCGTCAGCGCAGATCTCCACCAGCGCCTGCAGCTGCAGGCGTGCGGTGACGACGCTTTCGTGCGCGTCGGACAGCTGCGTGAACTGTTCGACGGCGCGATCGGCGGTCGCGAAGGTCGAGGGCTCGCCAAGCATGTACATCCGGAACAGGTCGTCAAGGCTGCCGAGGTTCTTCGCTGCGACCGTGCGGTGGAGCAGATTCATCGCCGCGTCCGAGGCGATGCCGAGCGCAGTGCGGTACCGCGACTGGAATACGGAGTGCTTGTCGGTGACGAACGCGGACGTGAAATCCTTCTTCAGCTTCCGCACCGCCACCGCACCGGTCAGATAGCTGCTGAAGTCCGGCAGCACAGCATCGGAGCGGGTGAGGACGCAGATCTCCTTGACGTCACTGGCCGTCATCTGACCGGCGTTGAGTTTGAAGAGCTTGATGAGCAGGACCGGTTCCGCTCCCGGCCGGTCGAAGCGCAGGAGGACACCGGAGAAGGTCGCGGCGGTGCGCAAGTAGGTTGTGCGGATCTCATCGACCTCATCAGCTTCGGCTGCGCCGTAGGCGCCCCGCATATAGCTGACAATCGTGCGGTCGGAGGAGCGCACGGACTGATCCTGCGCGGCGGCGTTGTAGCGGAGCTTCGCCCGAGGCGTGAGCACAGTGGAGATCGCATCGAGAAGCGAGGACTTGCCGGAGCCCGAATCGCCGGTGAAGACGAGGCCCGAGGGCGGAACGTCGACGGAATGGTGGCCGGAGAAGGTGCCCCAGTTGATCACCTCCAGTCGGCTGAGACGCCATTGGCGGCGTGCCGGCGCTGCCAGCGCCGGCACCGGGACCGGTGGCTGCTCCGGCAGATCGAAGAGCGCATCACTGCTCATGACTCATCACCGCCCTCATCACCGTCCTCATCCGCGGTGCCGTCAGGCTTTGACGGGCTTTCGTCGAGGATCCGCTGGTACTCCGCAGCCAGGGCATGGATCTGCTCGGAACCGAAGATCAGGCGCAGCACCGGTGAGATCTCATAGCGTCCTTCGGTCTTCGTGCCCTGCAGAATGCCGTACTGGATGAGCTTCTTGAACGACGCGTTGAAGCGCTTGGCGAAAATGACGTCGTCGAGGTCCTGTTTGGCGGCGAAAACGCTGAGCGCCTCGCGCATCTCGTCTTCGCCAATAATCGCCCGCATCCCGCGGTCGACGCGCAGGAGCTCATGGCGCAGCTGCAACACCAGAGCGGAGTCCAGCAACGTCAGCTGGTGAGTGCGCACCACCGCGGGTGCTTCTGCTTCCGGAGCGCTGACATTGCGTACGAACGCGATCCCGCTCTCCTCATCGACGATGAGCTCCAAGAACATATCGGCCAGTCGCGAGCGCAGCACCCTCTCACCATTGAGGGTCGCCCGCCACAGCGCCGGGTGGGACTGGCTGGACACGTAGGGCCCCTGCACGAGCTTCACGAGTGCGCGCCGGGCATCGGCGCTCAGAGTTCCAGAGTCGTACTCCCAGAGCTGGTCCGGGTTCGCTTCCGGCTCCCGGACCGGCGCCTCGGGAACGGCAGGTGCGTCACGACTGGCATCAGGGCTGGGCATGCGTTCCTTCAGGTTTGCGATGGATACGTCTGACGGCGGGGATCGGCTCAGTGAAGCGGTAGCAGAGCGCTTCAGCGCTGCGTTCGGCACCAGAGACCGACACCCAGCGTAGCGTCTCACGCTCATCGGGTTCGGTGCTGCCGTAGCGCAGCGCAAGATCCATGAGTCCGATGACACTGCCGAGCCCCTGCGTGGCCGGACGGAACCCGAGCACATCGCCGATTCCGATTCCCGGCAGATCCTCCTGGGCAGAAGGCAGCTGACCCGCCCGGTGAGCGAATAGTGCGGCGTTGACGTTCTCAGCAAGCTCCTTCATATCGATATCGGCTTCCCTCGCGAGGGAGCGCAGTGCGGCTGCATCGAGGGTTCCCGTGTTGTGTGACTCGACTTCATCCTCGACGCGAGCCAGAGCCGGATCATGCAGGCGCAAGGAGCCGACGGAGCGCAGCTCGACAGACGGCCGGGCAATCGCGACGCTCAGTCGTTCGTACACCGGCACCTCGGCGGCGACCTGCACCGCCAAGGACCGTGCGGATCGGATGGCCGCTGCAACGCTGCGGTCTTCGGCGAATTCGCTCGATTGCACGAAACGGCGCAGCGACCGCGTCAGGTTCGTCATGACATCATCGACTTCTGCCGCACGGTCCTGAAGCATCGGGACGAGCCGGCGCAGGAACGTCACGGTCGGAGGGTCGAGGCGATCGACAAAGTCCCGGTCCAGCAATTCAGTGATGTTCGTTTCGAACTCCAAGCCCGCTTCAGTGTCGAGAAGCATCGAAGCGAAACCGTCGAACGACCGACCAGCCTCGGATTCAGCGAGATGGTCGACACCGCGCCACACGTCGGACAGCACCGTTCCTCGGTGGCCGGCTTCCTCCACGAGCTGGGTGCGCAGCGAACGATTGATGCTTTCCAGTTCGGAGCGCACGCGAGCGAAGTCAGTCGGCAGCTCGGAAGCCAGCTGGGAGATGTCGCGTGCCGATTCGGAAGCAGCCGCCGCGCCAGCCGGCAGCGCCTCTCCTGATCGGACGGCGTCAATCTCAGCGTCGATGCGCTCACGCTCAGCTTCGAGTGCAGCGACGCGCCGTTCGACATCGGGGTCGGTGTCGCGCACGAGTTGGCGGAGCCGATTCTGGATCGTCGCCAGCCGGGACTGCGTTACCGAGGTGCGGTCCGAATCGAGCCGGTCGACGAACTGCAGGGCGATGTGCCCAGCTGGAGACAGCTCGAAGGTCTCCTCGCGACTGGTCTCGACGCTGCGGCGGATGAGGATTCCGTCGCGCCGCCACTGCTCGCAGTAGCTGCGGGCCGTGCCCATCACGGTATGACCCTGATATCTCAGGGCATCGAGGTCGGCATCGATGAGGTCGAACAGGTCACTGGCAGCCATCCGTATCGTGCTGCCGGTCAGGTGCGTGCGCAGAATCGGAGCGGCGAACCAGACATTGTCGCTGCGTAGGAAAGACCAGGTGGGGTCCTCTGCTATCAGGCGGCGGTTCGCCTGCGCCTCTGCCAGCACGCTCATGGCATCCATCGTAAAGCGATGTCAATCGTGCTGACGGCGGGAGTAGATTGCCGGTCTTCAGCGCCCGGGCGCATCACCCCTCCAGGTGTTCGAAGGCCCTCTGGTAGAACCACTCGACGTGCGCGGTGACCGCGTCCGCGGCAGCCTGCGGGTCGCTGCCAGCCACAGCAGCGAGGATCTGCCTGTGCTGCTCCTGCAGGCGCAGCCTGACCTGCGGCCAGTCGGCCAGCAGCCGCACCCCTTCCTGCACATAGCCGACGGTCGCCTGGCGCAGTGAGCCGAGAATCGTCGTCGTCACCTCATTGCCGCCCAGTGAGGTGATCGCCAGGTGGAACTGTGCATCGAGTTCGTGGAACGTCTCATCGGGCAGGTCCGGGTCATCGAGCGCAGCGAGGATCTCAGCGGCACGGGCAAGAGTCTGTCCCGCCTCGGGATCGGAAGCGATGTCACGCCGGGCGGCAGCGGCAGCGGCGTCGGCTTCGAGCAGCCGGCGCACCGCGACGACGTCGACGACCGGCAGGAAGCTCGACACCAGGTGCATCCGCAGCCCCCAGCCAAGGGCGGCCGAGGGTTCGGAGATGACGATCGCCCCAGCGCTCGGGCCTGAGCCGACCCCCGGACGCACGAGCCCGAGGGCGTCGAGGATGCGGATCGCCTCGCGCACGGAGTTGCGGGAGATACCGAACTCCTCGGCCAGCGCCCGCTCCGAGGGCAACCGGTCGCCGATGCGCAGCTGCCCTGAGCGCAGCCGGTCTTCGACAGCGTCGAGGATGGCGGCATAGGACTTCGCGGGCGCACGGCGTTCGGGGCCCATCTGGTGAATGCTCAGGGAAGCATCCACGCGAGCACATTCGACTGCAGGAACACGAGGCTGCAGATGATGAACAGCAGCCCGATGCTCCACGGGATGACCTTCTTGAAGATCTCGGACTCCTTGCCCTCCATCTGCACCGCCGTCGCTGCGATGGCCAGGGACTGCGGGGAGACCATCTTGCCTACGACCCCGCCCGAGGTGTTGGCAGCCAGCAGCAGCTTCGGGTCGATCCCGGCGTTGGTCGCTGCGGTGTGCTGCAGGTTGGAGAACAGCGCGTTGGCGGAGGTGTCTGAACCGGTGACGGCGGTGCCGAGCCAACCGAGGATCGGGGAGAGGAAGGCGAAGATCGCGCCCAGCGACGCGAGGTAGGCGCCGATCGAGACGGTCTGGCCGGAGAAGTTCATGACATAGGCCAGAGCCAGCACGGCCGCGATCGTCAGTGCCGCCCACCGCATCCGCCAGGCGCAGGTGCCGATGAGCCCGAGTGCTGCACCCATCCCGAGGCGATAGCGGCCGTGTTCGCTGAAGATCGTGTAGATCGCCGCGACGACGAGCCCGGTGATGAGCAGGATGGTGCCCGGTGAGGACAGCCAGGCGAGCTTGTAGGTGGTGGACGCGACGACCGAGCCGTCGGCGGTGAGCAGGTGCTCGGACAGCCCCGGCCACGGGATCTCCAAGGTGGTGGACGCCAGGGTGGCCGGGACGTCGATGCCGAGCTTCCACATGTTCGCCACGGCGAAGAAGGCGACGACGAGCAGGTAGGGCAGCAGGGCCATCCACACGCGCACCGGCTTGAGCTCGGCGGTGCTCACCGGCGCGGTGACGCCGAGGCGCTCGCGCACCTCTGCGGTGCCGCGTGGGGTCCAGACCTTGAGGAACAGCACTGCGGCTCCGAGCGAGGCGAGGCAGGCGACGATGTCGGTCATCTCGTAGGAGAAGTGGGTCGCCGACCACCACTGCGCGATGCCGAAGGACAGGCCGATGACGAGCGCTGCCGGCCAGGCGTCCTTGATGCCGCGCAGTCCGTCGAGGACGAAGAGCAGCACGAAGGGCACGATCCAGGCGACGAACGGAGCCTGCACACCGACGATTGCACCGATCGCTGCCGGGTCCTCACCGGTCAGGGAGCCTGCGGTGGTGATCGGAATAGCGAGTGCACCGAAGGCCACCGGCGCGGTGTTGGCCAGCAGCACGGCGATGGCCGCGCGCAGCGGAGCCACGCCGAGGGCCATCACCATCGTGGCGGTGATTGCGACCGGGGCGCCGAAGCCGGCGAGGGCTTCGAGCAGGCCGCCGAAGCAGAAGGCGATGAGGATCGCCTGGATGCGCAGGTCGCCGCCGCCGATGCGGTCGAAGAGCAGACGCAGGTCCTCGAAGCGGCCGGACGCGACGGTCAGCTCGTAGAACCACAGTGCCATGACGATGATCCACACGATCGGGAACAGCCCGAAGGCTGCGCCCTGTGTTGCGGACAGGGCCGCCAGTCCGAGCGGCATCTTGAAGCCGAGCCAGGCGACGAGCAGTGCCGCGGTCAGCGCGGCCAGCGCCGAGGTGTGGGCGCGGGCTTTGACGCCGAGCAGCATGGCGAAGAAGGTCGCAAGCGGGATGAGGGCGACAAGGGCGGACAGAGCCAGTGACCCTCCGACGGCGTCGGTGGCTGCGGTGAAGTTCTCCACGGGGGCTCCTTGAGACGGGAGTGCGCTCGGTTGCGGGCGCGGCCAGTGAGGTGCGTTCAGCAGTGAACGTGGTCCATGCCGGTGCTGTGTGCTACATTACAATATGTGGTGGGACCACAGCTTACACGCGTTCGAGGCGAGTACAAATCCGTGTCAGCCTGAAGGCGTACGATGGCACACAGCAGCACCTCATCAGAGCCGCTCCCGGCGCCGACCTCGCTCCGGAACCATGAGCGTGCTGCCGCCGAGCTCCCGTCGGCAGGCGGGACGCCAGAGGGGAGTAGACAATGACATCGGCCACCCGGCCCAGCCCGCCCGGTGCTGCACCGTCAGCCCAGGCCCCGACACGGGCGCAGACCCCAGCACCTGCGCAGGCCGCAATACGGGCGCCGGCCGCAACACCGGCGCAGGCCGCACTGCGGATCGCGATCTTCCCCACCTGCATCGTCGACGCGATGTATCCCCGGGTCGCCGAGGCCACGGTGCGGATCCTCGAGCGCCTCGGCCACGAGGTCGTCTTCCCGCCCCAGCAGACCTGCTGCTCGCAGATGCACGTCAACTCCGGCTACTTCGCAGACGCCTACGACATCGTGCGCAACCACGTCGAGGCCTTCTCCGACTACGACTACGACATCGCCGTCGCCCCCTCTGCCTCGTGTGTCGTGTCCCTGCAGCACCAGCAGCCCGACATCGCCCGCCGCGCCGGCGACCCAGCCTGCGCCGCGGCGGCGGAGGCCATCGCCGGACGGACGTTCGAGCTTTCGAAGCTGCTCATCGACGTCCTCGGCATCACCGATGCCGCCGCCCAGCTCGGCTCCTACTTCCCGCACCGGGTGACCTTCCACTCCAGCTGCCACGGGCTGCGGCACATGAAGCTCGGCACCCGGCAGTCCGATCTGCTGCGCACCGTCGCCGGCATCGACTACGCCGAACTGCCCGGCCTGGAGGAATGCTGCGGCTTCGGCGGCACCTTCTCCTTCAAGAACGCCGGCACCTCCGGAGCGATGGTCGCCGACAAGGTCGCAGCGATCCAATCCACCGGCGCCTCGATCTGCGCCGGCGGCGACGTGTCGTGCCTGATGAACATCGGCGGAGCCGCACAGAAGCAGAACACCGGCCTCACCACCGTCCACTTCGCGGAGATCCTCGCAAGCACCCGCGAGAACCCCCTGCAGGTCTCCGGCGATGTCGCCGTCTCCGGCGGCGGAAGGAGCTGCGCATGAGCACCGTCAACCTCGGGATGCCCACGATCCGCCACGGCCGCGGCAACCTCTTCGCGAGCGAGCCCTTCGCCTCGGGCGCGGCCCGGGATCTGGAGAACGAGACCTTGCGCGGCAACCTCAACTTCGCGATGCACAAGATCCGCAACAAGCGCGCCACCGTTGTGAGCGAGATGCCCGACTGGCAGCAGCTGCGGGCCGCCGGCTCGGCGATCAAGCAGAACGTGCTGGCCAACCTGCCGGCACTTCTCGAGCAGTTCGAGGCCTCCTTCACCGCTGCCGGCGGTCACGTCCACTGGGCCCGCGACGCCGATGAGGCCAATGCGATCGCCCTGCGCCTCATTCAGGAGCAGGGGGTCAGCGAGGTCAACAAGATCAAGTCGATGGCCACCCAGGAGACCGGCCTCAACGAATTCCTCGAAGACCACGGCATCACCGCCGTTGAGACCGACCTGGCCGAGGAGATCGTCCAGCTCGGCGGCGACAAACCCTCCCACATCGTCGTGCCGGCCATCCACCGCAACCGCGACGAGGTCCGCGACATCTTCCTGCGCGAGATCGACGGCGTGCGCCCGGACCTGACATCCGAACCCGCCGATCTGGCCGAAGCCTCCCGCCAGAGGCTGCGCGCGAAGTTCTTCGACAACCGGGTCGCCGTCTCCGGGGCGAACTTCGGGATCGCTGAGACCGGCACGCTCACGATCGTCGAATCCGAAGGCAACGGCCGCATGTGCCTGACCCTGCCGGACACCCTCATCACCTTCATGGGAATTGAGAAGGTGCTGCCGCGCTTCGCCGACCTGGAGGTCTTCCTCCAGCTGCTGCCGCGCTCCTCGACCGGTGAGCGGATGAACCCCTACACCTCCCTGTGGACCGGCGTCACCCCCGGCGATGGCCCGCAGAACCTCCACGTCATCCTCATCGACAACGGCCGCACCGCCACACTGGCCGATGAGGTCGGCCGCCAGGCCCTGCACTGCATCCGCTGCTCGGCCTGCCTCAACGTCTGCCCCGTCTTCGAACGCGCCGGCGGCCACGCCTACGGCTCGGTCTACCCGGGACCGATCGGCGCGATCCTGTCCCCGCAGATGACCGGCATCGAGGCCGCGGCGAACAACTCGCTGCCCTACGCCTCGTCCCTGTGCGGGGCCTGCTACGAGGTCTGCCCGGTCAAGATCAACATCCCCGACGTGCTCATCCACCTGCGCGGCGCCGACGTCGAGGCCCGCCACAGCCCGGATCCCTCCGCTCCCGAGGAGGTGGCTCCCTCCGCTCCCGAGGCGGTGGACTTTTCGCCTTCCACCGACGCCTCTGCTTCCGGCGCGTCCCGGCGCGCCCGCCTGGCAGTGGCCGCCCGCACCGGGGCTGCGCGCATCGTCGGCGCGGTGGCGCGCCGGGTGCCCGATCAGATGGATGCGCTCATGGCTGCTGCCAAGACCGCCTTCGCCAAGCCCCGGCTGCTGAGCATCGGCGAACGGGGCTTGCCGCTGGGCAGGATCCTCGGTGGCAGGGACGGGAAGATCTCCTTCCTGCCCGGCCTCATCGGCGGCTGGACCCAGCACCGGATCATCGACGCGCCCCCGGCGCAGTCCTTCCGCCACTGGTGGAAGCGCAACCGCCCGAGCACACCGATCCGCCGCGCCCCTGAACAGCGGGCCGATATCGCAGCCCTCATCGAAGCCAACCGCGGCAAGGCCGCCGAACTCCATGCGCGCTTCGCCGCCCCGGCCGATGACTACACCCGGCTCATGGCAGCCGAACGGGCAGCCATCCAGCAGCACGACGCGACCGGCGAAACTGTGGCCGACTACGCCCGCGGCACCGAGACCTCGGCGACCACCGCCTCGGGCGCGGCAGGCGAACCGATGAAAGGCGAGAGAGCATGAGTGAGCAGACCACCTCGGCGAAGGCCGAGATCCTCGCCCGCATCCGTTCGGCGCTGGCCGACAACCCGCAGCCGGCCGCACCCGTGCGCGACTACCGGCAGCACAGCAGCGCCGATGCGCAGGCGGTGCGCGAGGTGTTCATCGACCGGATCGTCGACTACAAGGCCCGCGCCTTCACCGAGACCAGCGAGACGGTCGCCGGGCGGATCGCCGAACTCCTCGGCGAAAGCGGCCGTTTCGTCGTGCCCGAGGGCTTCCCGGCCGACTGGCTGCCCCGTGACGGCTCTGCCGGCGAGCGGATCGTCGACACAGCCGAGGCGCCGCTCAGTCACGCCGAGCTCGACCAACTTGATGCGGTCGTGACCTCCTCGACCGTCTCGTGCGCGGAGACCGGAACCGTGTTCCTCAACGCCGGCCCCGCCGAGGGCAGGCGCGCGATCAGCCTCATCCCCGACCACCACATCTGCGTGGTGCCGGCCGAATCGCTCGTCGAACTCGTGCCCGAGGCGCTCGCCCGCATCGACCACAGGCAGCCGGTGACGATGTTCTCCGGACCGTCGGCGACCTCGGATATCGAGCTGCAGCGCGTCGAGGGGGTCCACGGTCCGCGGAACGTCGACATCATCATCCTGGACTGAGCTGCAGATCTCTCCGGCAGCAAGCCGCGACCCGAGCTCTCGGACCGGGGCGGAGCAGACGATGAGGGCGCGGTTCGAGGCAGCGAAGGTGCCGCATGCGGCAGCCGCGTGTCCGAGATTCCGGACAGATCGCGCTTCGGCTCACTTTCGGCAGCACGCACCTGCGCGCAGACTGGAAGCAGAACCGTTCGCACCCGCGCCTGACTGCAGGCGTCCCGAGAGCCGGAGGAAGACGCATGACGACGTCACACGCATCCGAAACCCCAGACACCGCAGCTGCGAAGGAAGCAGCCGCGAAGCAGACGTTCACCCGCCATGACCCCGAACGCGTCGTGCGGGCTCCGCGCGGCACCGAGATCACGGCCAAGACCTGGTCGACCGAAGCTGCCAAGCGGATGCTGATGAACAACCTCGATCCCGAGGTCGCCGAACGCCCCGAAGACCTCGTCGTCTACGGCGGCACCGGCCGTGCCGCCCGCTCATGGGAGGCCTTCGACGCGATCGTCAAGACTCTCGACGACCTCGAAGCTGATGAGACCCTCCTCGTCCAGTCCGGCAAGCCGGTCGGTGTGCTGCGCACCCACGAATGGGCCCCGCGCGTGCTCATCGCCAACTCCAACCTCGTCGGCGACTGGGCCAACTGGGAGCACTTCCGCCACCTCGAGGCTGAGGGCCTCATGATGTATGGCCAGATGACCGCCGGTTCCTGGATCTACATCGCCACCCAGGGCATCCTGCAGGGCACTTACGAGACCTTCGCCGCCGTCGCCCGCAAGCGCTTCAACGGAACCCTGGCCGGCACGCTGACCCTCACCGCCGGCTGCGGCGGCATGGGCGGTGCCCAGCCGCTGTCGGTGACCCTCAACGGCGGCGCCTGCCTCATCATCGACGTCGACAAGTCCCGCCTCGATCGCCGCCAGTCCAAGCGCTACCTCGATGAGGTCGAGACCGACCTCGACACCGCTCTGGAGAAAGTGCTCAAGGCCAAAGAGGAGAAGCGCGCGCTGTCCGTCGGCCTGGTCGGCAACGCCGCCGACATCGTTCCCGAGCTGCTCGCTCGCGACGTGCCCGTCGACATCGTCACCGACCAGACCTCAGCCCACGACCCGCTGTCCTACCTGCCGCTGGGTGTGAGCCTCGAGGACTGGCAGGCCGAAGCTGACGAGGATCCGGAGAAGTTCACGCTGCGGGCTGAGGAGTCGATGGCCAAGCACGTCGCTGCGATGGTCGGCTTCCAGGACAAGGGCGCTGAGGTCTTCGACTACGGCAACTCGATCCGCGACGAGGGCCGCAAGGCCGGCTACGAGCGCGCCTTCGAGTTCCCCGGCTTCGTCCCGGCCTACATCCGCCCGCTGTTCTGCGAGGGCATGGGACCGTTCCGCTGGGTTGCGCTCTCCGGTGACCCGCAGGACATCAAGGTCACCGACCAGGCGCTCAAGGAGCTCTTCCCCGAGAACAAGTCCCTCCACCGCTGGCTCGACGCTGCCGAGGAGTACGTCGAGTTCGAGGGCCTGCCCGCCCGCATCTGCTGGCTCGGCTACAAGGAGCGCCACCAGGCCGGTGTGCTGTTCAACAAGCTCGTTGCCGAGGGCAAGGTCTCCGCCCCGATCGTCATCGGCCGAGACCACCTCGACTCCGGCTCCGTCGCCTCGCCCTACCGCGAGACCGAGGGCATGCTCGACGGCACCGATGCGGTCGCCGACTGGCCGCTGCTCAACGCCCTGGTCAACACCTCCTCGGGCGCGACCTGGGTGTCGCTGCATCACGGCGGCGGCGTGGGTATGGGCCGTTCGATCCACGCCGGTCAGGTCTCGGTCGCCGATGGAACCGAGCTGGCGGAGCAGAAGCTCACCCGCCTGCTCACCAACGACCCGGGCATGGGAGTCATCCGCCATGTCGACGCCGGCTACGACCGCGCCGTCGAGGTCGCCAAGGAACGCCACATGCGCATCCCGATGAACTCCGAGCTCGACAAGCGCGACGAGGAATCCGCCGCGAACTGACACCGCAGAGGCGCACGTTGACGCCTCTTAAGAGAAGTGTGTAGAGCTGTTCATATTCTGCGAGCCTGCAGAAGTGAGCAGCTCTACACACTTTTCAGCGGGCCTTTCATCCGGCGGTCCTTTCATCCGACACCGGCCAGATCGAGCTCACGCGCGGCGCTCGGCATCACTCTAGGTTCAGTGAGGAAACTGACGCCGTCACTGTATGTAAGTGACACCCTCAGTGTAGATTTATCTCTCGTCACTCTATAAAGTGAGGCGATCAGTGTAGAAAAGTGACGACAACTCACCTACACTGATGCTGTGAGTGATGAAGAGATTGCGGCGATCGTTGAACGACTCCGCCAGCAGGGGTCGGACGATGGTCGTGTTGAGGTGAAGGCGGCGAGTGGTGGTCTGCCGAAATCGCTGTGGCAGTCGGTATCTGCATTCGCCAATACTCGGGGTGGCGTCGTGATCCTGGGGCTTAGCGAAGCTGACAACTTCACGCCCGCAGAGGGCTTTGAAGCTCAGAAGATCCTTGATGCGGTCGAAGCGGGCTTGGGCACCAGCGCAGGGCAGCAGCCTCAAGTCGAGCCGGTGCCTCGCTACGACGTCGACATCTGCACAGTTGACGGGGCGGCGGTAGTGCTGCTCGAGATTGCATCGCTTGACCCGCAGCTCGACGCTAAGGGCCCATGTTTCGAGACGCGCAAGAGCATCTCCGCTGGCAGCTACAAGCGCGTAGCCGATAAGGACAAACACTTGTCGGCATACGAGATTCATGAGCTGCAGCAAAAATGGACGCGTCGCGGTATCGACCACCAGCCTGTTCCCGGAACCGCGATAGATGATCTCAACCCCGAGATCATTCAGTCGACCTTTCGGTCTCTGGAGCGAAGCCGATCACGGGCGTTGGACGGTGTGGAGGACCTGCGCAGCCGGCTGCGGCGAATCAAAGCTGTAACCTCGGACGGCACGCCTACGCTTGCAGGTTACCTCACTTTCGGTTTCTTCCCGCAAGAGGAGTTCCCGCAGCTGACTATCGATGTCGCCGTACATCCAGCTAGGGAGAAGGGGAGTTCGACTGCCCTCCGATTCCTTGACAGACACGTGTGTGACGGGCCCATTCCCTACGCTGTCGGTGACGCTGTGGCTCGGGTGCTGGCAAATCTTCGGACTATGCGGGTGGTGTCCGGCGTGGGCGCCGACGACGTGCCCGAGATCCCCGAAGAGGTTCTGCGCGAAGCAATAACCAATGCGGTCATGCACCGCGACTACAGCGAGTACGTCACCGGACGGCAGGTTGCCGTCGACATCTTCCCGGATCGAGTTGAGATCACCAATCCTGGAGGTCTGTGGGGTGATCGTACTGAGTTGAATCTGGGTGACGGTCAGTCAGCGTCGCGCAATGAAGTGCTCAGCCAGCTGCTGCGAGTCACCCCTCGTGGAGAAGGCGAAGGCCCCATCGCCGAGAACCAGGGAAGCGGAATCCCCCGTATGCGTTTTGAAATGCTGCAGAACGGGCTCCCTGTGCCGGTGTACGAGGCGACCCTCGACTCGGTGAAAGTGACGTTGCAGCGGCATGGTCTGCTCTCGCCGGAGACGCGGGACTGGCTCGGTTCGATTCCTGGCGCAGGTCGCACCAAAGAGGAGAACCTTGTGCTTGCTCTCATCCGCCACTCCGACGCAATCTCGGTTGACGGAATTCGGCAAGCGCTCGATATCGATTCTGACCGAGCGCGGTCAATCCTCGGTACTCTGCAGGGCGATGGGCTCATCACAGGGTTGGGTGATGGCTCCTACGAGCTGGCTGAACTGTCTCCCGAACACCGGCTCGCGCGCAGGCAACTGAGCCCCGCGGAGCAGGAGATCGTCGATGTGCTCGACACGTCGACCTCAAAGTCGATTCGTGAAATCTCGGCTGTCTTGGAGAAACCGGTGAACTCGCTCCGACCGTTGCTGCGCACACTATCTGAAGAAGGAGTCATTGTGCCGACGGCGCCGCCCACCTCAAAGCTGCGTGCCTACCTGCTCCCTGCTGAACCCGACAGCTGAGCCGCTTCCTCAGGCGCCAGATGCCCGCACATAGTGGATGCCATTGATGAGGAGGTCTTCCGCGATTCCGTCATCGAGGTCGATGATGACATGACCGAACTCCGCTGCTTCCTCCCGGTGCCCGAACGTTATCTTCACGCGGGCCGGTGACAGCCGCTCAGTCGCCAGCGGCTGATAGAAGCTCGTCTCCCCGCCCCAGATGGGCAGATCGAGAGGAGAGAGCAGACCGAGGATCGGCGGGCTGGCAGGAAACGGCCGGTCCTCCTCGTGGTGCTCTTCGCCGTCGCTGTGGAGAGTGAGGCAGCGACGCGACCGGGCTGTGCCGCGCGTACTTCGCGTACAGCGGCGCGGCCTCGTCGGCACGCCGCAGTGAGGCGAGGATATCGAGAAGATCGCGAGCATGAACGGGCATCCGGGATGCTCCGCAGCGGGGACGACGCACCGTAACTCGGCGGCGCTCACAGCAGACTCACCGGAGCAGAGCCGACGATCCGAAAAGTTAGCAAAGCTGTTCATGGTTTCAGGCGCGCAAACCATGAACAGCTTTGCTAACTTTCCCCGCACGCCCGCCCGGCCCACCTGCGCACACCCACCTCGCCGATACGGAGCGCACCTGCAGGTCGAGCGCGTACATTGGGACCATGGCCTGGGAATTCTGGATCGAAGAGGCACGCTGCGGCCGCTGGCGCGAGGTCGAGGAACCGCACGCCGCCGGTGAGCAGCTGCGGGTGCGCACCACCGCCTCGGCGATCTCCCGCGGCACCGAACGCCTCGTGTGGGAAGGCCGGGTCCCCGAGGCCGTCGCGGGCCTCATGGCCGCCCCCGCCCAGCGCGGCACCTTCCCGTTCCCCGTCTCCTACGGGTATCTGGCCGTCGGCACCATCGACGAGGGCCCGGCCGACCAGCTCGGCCAGCGCGTCTTCGGGCTGCTGCCGCACCACACCCACCACATCGTCGGCCCCGCTGACATCCACCCCGTGCCCGAGGCGGTGCCCACCTCGCGTGCGCTGCTCGCCGGGGCGGCCGAGACCGGAATCAATATCCTGTGGCAGGCCCCGCCACGCTTCGGCGACCGCGTGGCCATCATCGGCGCCGGAATGATCGGCACGTCGACCGCGCTGCTGGCCGACCGGATGGGACTTGACCGCCTGGAGGTCATCGACACCGACGCCGCACGCCGTGACATGCTCACCAGTCTCGGCCTGACCACCGCGACCCCAGATGAGGCCAGCGGCGACTGCGACATCGTCATCCACACCTCGGGAGCGGAAGCCGGCCTGACCACCGCGCTGGCCCTCACCGGCGACGACGGCACCGTCGTCGAAGCATCCTGGTACGGCACCGACGCCCCGCGCGTGCCGCTGGGCGCGGACTTCCATGCCCGCCGCCTGTCGATCATCGCCAGCCAGGTCGGGCAGGTCGCCGCCGGCCAGCGCGCCCGCCGCACCCGCGCCCAGCGGCTCTGCCAGGCACTCCACGCCCTGCATGACGAGCGCTTCGATGCGCTCATCACCGGTTCCACCGACTGGTCCGAGCTGCCGGTCGTCATGGATCGCGTGCTCACCGACCCCGCCAGCCTGTGCCACATCGTCGACTACCGCAGCCTGCCCGGCTGAGAGGAGAGCCATGTTCCGCCTGAGCATCAACGACCACATCATGATCGCCCACAGCCTGCCCGACCCGTTCTTCGGCCCGGCCCAGCACATGCACGGTGCCACACTCGCCGTCGAGGCCCACTTCGAGACCGCCGAGCTCGACTCCCACGGCGTCGTGCTCGACATCGGCCGGGCCGGCGAGATCCTCTCCGCGGCCCTCGACCCGCTGCGGTATGCCAACCTCGACGAGCACCCCGACTTCGCCGGGAAGATTTCGACGACCGAGGTCATCGCCGCCCACATCGGCTCCCGTCTGCGCGCAGCGCTCGCCGACCGGCCCGACATCAGCATCGCCGTGACCCTCGATGAGAACCCCAACGCGCGGGTCACCTACACCGTCCCGCCGGCCCCCACCCTGCACCCGGCCGACCCCGGGCCCCGGCAGGTATGAGCTCCCGGCCGGTCCACCTGTTCGAACCGGCCCTCGGCCGAGCCTCCGGTGGGGCCCGCTACAACCGCGCCGTCACCGATGCCGCCGCCCGGCTGCGCCTGCACTCCGTGCCCGGCAGCTGGCCCGACCCGTCTGCCGCCGATGAGGCCCGCATGCACGACCTGCTCGCCGAACTCGACGGCCCGGTCGTCCTCGACGGGCTGCTGGGATGTGCGCTGCGCACCCCGCCGGTGTGCGCCGGCCCGCTGCTGCAGCTCGTCCACCTGCCCCGCGGCCGAGGCGGTGGCGAGGCTCTCGCACGTGAGCGCGCCTGCCTGCAGGCCGCCGATGGCATCATCGTCACCAGCCAGCACGCCGCCGAGGACATCGCCGGTCTCTACGGGCTGCGCGCGGCTGTCGCCCGGCCGGGCACTGAACTTCGTCCGCTCACCGTGCCCGAGGCAGCGGGCACCCGCCTGCTGTGCCTCGCCTCTGTCGAGGAGCGGAAGAACCAGCTGCTGCTGGCCGAGGCACTCACCACCGTGCAGGCAGCCATGCCGGATGCCGGGATCAGCTGCGTGTTCGCCGGCCCGATCACCGAACCTGACTATGCCGAGCAACTGTGGCAGGCACTGACTCGCCTGCCGGCCGGCAGCTGGAAGATCACCGGCGAACTCGACGAACACGGCGTCGACGCCGCCCTCGCGGCCGCCGATCTGCTCCTGCTGCCCTCGGTCCACGAGACCTTCGGGATGGTCATCACCGAGGCCGCTGCCGCTGGCATCCCCGCGTTCGTCACCGCAGGCACCGGCGCGCAGGAGGCCCTGCAGGCGGGCCGGTCCCTGTCGCCGGAACCGGGAGCCTGGGCTGAGGCACTCATGGCATGGCTCGGCGATGAGCATGACCGCACCCAGCTGCGGGAGCAGGCGCAGCGGGCCCGCAAGGATCTGCCCGGGTGGGAGGAGACCGCGGCGGCACTGCTCGCTGCCGTCGATGCGGCTGCTCGCACAGCAGATGCGGCTGCTGGTTCAGCGGATCCGGCTGCGGCTGGCCCGTCCTCACCCGAGCACGGGGACTGGCTCGACATGCGCATCGCGCATGACAACACCGCGCGCACTGCCTCCCTGCCGCTCGTCGACGCCGCGCTCGAGGCGGTGGCAGGCCGCCGGGGGACTGCACCTGCCGCACCTGCCGTGCCAGCTGCTGCTGACCGACGGCTGCGGATCTGCGACATCGGCGCCGGCACCGGCAACTCCGCGCTCTGGTTCGACTCCGCGTTCGGCGAGCGCGGAATCACCGAACGGACATGGCTGCTCATCGACGACGACCCAGACGCACTCACCCAGGCTGCTGCCCGCATCGGCGCTACTCCCGACCGCCGCGCTGAGACCCGCCGCGCACCGATCGCCGAGCTGCCGCGCATCCTCGACGTCAGCCAGCCCGTCGACCTCATCACCGGCAGCGCCGTGCTCGACGTGCTGCGCCCCGCTGATGCCGCAGCCCTCGTCGACACGCTGGCAGCGACCGGGGCGCCGGGTCTGTTCCTGCTCACCATCACCGGCGACTGGCACCTCGACCCCGTGCACCCGGCAGACCGGCAGATCGCCGGCGCCTTCGCCGCCCATCAGCAGCGCGAGGGCCGGCTCGGCGCCGCTGCCGCGTCCCACCTGCAGGCCGCTGCCGAAGCCGCCGGCATGCGTGTGCAGTCCACCGCCAGTCCCTGGCAGCTCAGCGCCCGTGAGGATCACGTGTTCCTCACCCGGTTCCTCACCGACCGCGTCACCGCCGCCAGCGAACAGGACCCCGGCTCTGCGGCCCTCTTCACCGCATGGCTGGGCGACCGGCTGGCTGACGAGACACTCACCGTCACTGTCGACCACCGCGATCTGCTCATCCTGCCCACCACACCAGGGGAGGGACGATGACCCAGGTGCCCGGCACCTCGGCGGCGGCCCGCACGCGCACCGGCTCGTGCGCCTTCCCGCCAGCCGATGCACCGACGCGCACGCGAACACAGTCCTGGAACGGGCGGCGGATGCGGGTGCTCGCAGTGATCGCCAGCGTCGTGCTGCTCGTCATCACCGCCCAGCTCATCGGCGCTCAGGCGCTCACCGCCGGATTCACCGCGCTCGGGCCGGTGAGCATCCTCGCCGCCGTCATCCTCGGGCTCGTCGCCACCGGGGCGCAGGCCCTGCGCTGGCACCTGCTCGCTGCCGCCGGCGGGATCCGGCTCGGGTTCGGCCGGGCGCTGGCCGACTGCTACGCCTCCAGCTTCGCGAACATGGTGCTGCCCGGCGGGCTAGCCGGCGACGCCGTGCGGGCAGCGGTCTACCGCGACCGCGGGCGCCGCCGCTGGCTCTCACCGCTCATGGCGATCGGGGCGGAGCGGCTGAGCGCGACAACGCTGCTCTTCGCAGCCGCCGCCGTCGTCCTCGCGCTGCACACCGCGCCGGCGCTCGTCGCCGCAGCCGCAGCTGCGACCGTGTCCCTCGGCTGTGCGGTCGCCGCCGTCGTGTGCATGCGCGGAATGGACACCCGCCGGCAGCTGGTCGTGTGGGCGACCTCTGCACTCAGCGTGGCAGCACTCGTGGCGTTGTTCCTCGTCGCGATGCGCGCCCTGGGGGACGGGATCGAGGCGATCGTGGCGATCATCGGGCTGGCGGCGATGAGCCTGCCGGTCGGGGTCGGCGGGTGGGGTGCCCGTGAATTGTCCGTCGGACTGCTCGCCGGGCCCCTGGCTCTGCACGCCGGATCCGCCGTCAGCGCCGCAAGCGCCTATGGGCTGCTCGCAACCGTATCCACCCTGCCGGGTCTGGCCGTGCTGCTGTGGCACTGGCTGCGCCGGCCGCGCCAACAGGGGTGAACGCTCGCCAGCAGGGCTGAGCCTCAGCTCTCCAGCAGTCCCGAGGTGCGCTGCTGGGCAGCCGCGCTGAGGACGAACTCCGTGCACACATCGGCATCGAACAGGTGCCGCCGGAACGGCACCCGCAGCGCTTGGGCCATCACCGGCGAACCGGCAAACCGCAGCCCGGGCACCCCATCGCCGATGAGCACCGGCGCCAGGGTCAGGAACAGCCGGTCGAGGACACCTGCAGCAAGGAAGTCCGACACGGTCCGGCCGCCGCCCTCGATGAGCACTGCGCCCGGCACCAGCTCACGCACGACCGCCAGCACCTGTTCTGGCGACACCGGCGCTGCGCCGGTCTGCGGCAGCCGGACGACGGTGACATGATCGGCCAGGTCAGCAGGCACCGCGGCGGCGGGACCGACCAGCCACAGCGTCTGGGCCGCCCCGTCGGTGAGCACCCGCCGGTCGGCTGGGATCCGGGCGTGCGGGTCGAGCAGCACCCGCACCGGGTTGACGCCTGCGACTGCGCGCACGGTCAGCTGCGGGTCATCGGCGACGACGGTCTGCGCACCGACGACGACTGCGGCGACAGCGGCGCGCAACCGGTGCAGATGCGCCCGGTCAGCCTCCCCGGAGACGAACGCCGCATCCCCGCTGCGGGCGGCGATGAACCCGTCGGCGCTCTGCGCCAACTGGGCGACGACCTCGGCTCCGGCGGTGATCGCTGCGTAGTCCGGGCCCGAGGTGCCGGTCGCCTGGGCAGCCGCGACTGGCACCTCGGGCACGGCGCGCGGCCGGTCGTGGTGCATCCGGCGGCGCTTCGTATCGAGGTAGCCGGCGTTCTCGGGCCGGTCGGCGACCGGCAGCATGCGCCGCTCGGTCACCTCGATGCCGAGGTCTTCGAGCGCGGCGGCCTTCGTCGGATTGCTCGACAGCAGCCGCACCCGGGTGATGCCGAGGGCCTCGAGCATCTGGGCGGCGGCGGTGTAGTCGCGGGCGTCATCGGGCAGGCCGAGGCGCCGGTTGGCATCGACGGTGTCGAGCCCGGCATCCTGCAGCTCATAGGCCTCCAGCTTCGGGCCGAGCCCGATGCCGCGGCCCTCATGTCCGCGCAGGTAGAGCAGCACACCGCAGCCGGCATCGGCGATCGCGGCCAGAGCGGCCTGCAGCTGGTCGCCGCAGTCGCAGCGATGCGAGCCCAGCGCATCGCCGGTGAGGCACTCGCTGTGCATCCGCACGAGCGGGGCGGTCGCAGCAGACGGGTCACCGGCGACCATCGCGACATGCGTAGTGCCGGCGGCGTCGAAGGCGTAAGTGGTGAAGACGCCGTGATCGGTGGGCAGCATCGTGCGTGCCCGCTGGTGAAGCGTGGTGCCGGATTCGGAGATCGCCATGGATGACAGTCTAGGCCTCGTTGCCTTCAGCGGCACGGCCGCGCTCGAGGACGCGGATGTCGAGGGCGAAGGAGACAAGGAGGCTTGCGACCGCCGCGATCGTGCACACCCACCCGAAAGCCGGCACCGCCAAGCCCGGCGGAGAGCCGGCGGCCAGCAGCAGCGGGCCCTGGAAGGCCGCTACCGTCTTGCGCCGCCACGACGGCGGCAGCGCGGATTTCCAGGCGGGCCGGATCGCGGCACCGGCCCGGAATGCGAAGTGCGCCAGCCCGCTGATGAGGCACCAGGCGCCGTAGAGGGGCACGAGTGCAGCGGAGAGCACAAGCACGACGGTCGCATCGACCCGCTCATCGAAGCGGGCGCCGGCGGCAGTCGTGACGGTCGCCCGGGCGATGAGCCCGTCGACGAGGTCGAGGGCGAGCATCGGGATCGCGATCGCGACCGCCAGCCACCCGAAGCCCGGGCCCGGGCGCACGGCGATCGCGGCGATGACGACAAGCAGCATCCCCAACCGAAGGCTGGTGACGCAGTCGGCCCAGTGCCAGCCGCTGCCCGTTTTCGAGGCGGTGGCCGGCTCACGTGGCGCGAGCAACGGCCACGCACCGAGGATCCCGGTGCCGGCAGCCAGGATGACCGGCATCGCTGAGGCGGCCAGCCACCCGGCCGTGCCGAGTGCGACCGTGAGGATGAAGATGACGGTGAGTCGACGCATCAGCACCCGCCGGACGGTGTGCCCCGGGACAGGTGGGCGTCCAGGCCGCGCTCGCCTGCGGCCATGACATGCCGGTGCGCCCAACCGGCGAGCGGGCTGCAGGCGTTGACCGCGATTCGGCGGGAGCACACCAACCACTCGAACGTCATCTGGGTGCCCGACCCACCGGGCGCGGCGCGCCATGTCCCGGTTCCGGTCAGGTCACCGCTGACCACCAGCGTCGCGGTATGCGGGGCGGTGGCAGACGTGAGTCTGAGCAGGAGATCGAGGCGGAAGCCCAGCGGGCTGCCGACGACCACCCGGGCGCGGGTGTCCGGGGCAGCCGTGCCGGTCGCAGCGAACAGCTGCGCCTCCCGCACGCCAGGCCACCATGCCGGCCAGCTGTCAACGGCACACAGCGCCTGCCAGCACCGGTGCGGCTCAGCGGGGATCTGCCACTGTGAGACGAACCGGTACCGGCGCAGCGCTGTAAGGGTCATCGTCCCAGCCTATGCGGGGCGCGGGGCTGCCGGGCACCGGAGTCGTCATCGCCCTCACCCTCGGGCAGGAGCTCCCGCGAAGCCGGCAGCGGTGTGGTGGTGGAGTCGGCGAACGCCTTCTCCTGGGCCGTGAAGCCGCGGAAGCGAAACTGCTGCGGGTCGCCCTTGATCGTCTGGGGCTCGTGCGCGAAGGTCAGCGTCGTATGCTCTGGGTTTCGCGGATGATGCAGCCCAGCGGGCGGATCTGGAGCAGCGTGTGCGCTGCGGATGGATCGAGGGGCCCAGCTCATCTGCGCTGGGCCCCTCGGCATTCGGGTATGCGAACAGTCTCTCAGCTTGCTGACGCGGTCCAGCTGCCGTCGGCTTGCACGATGAGAATCGACGGGCCTGACCTCAGGGGAATCGAGCCGTCGTAGCTGCCGATCTCGTTGATGAGCAGGTCGGGTCCGAAGTCGGAGCCCGAATTCTCTTGCACCACGAAGTTGCTCTCTCCGCCATGGGTGAAGCTGACGGTTGCCGCGCCCTCGGTGTACTGCATCACCGTGTCCCCCGAGCCTGATTCGGAGAATGCGGCTGCCGTGGACACCGGTGACAGCGTGATCTCACAAGTGCCGGTTGCAGTGACCTGCAGCTTCGATGTGGCGTCCCAGTCGTCTGCGCTGACGAAAGTCGTCCCCTCATAGGCGCCGATCGTATTGACCGGCAGCGCTCCGCTGCTCTCATTCGACTCGTCGAGGCCCTGGATGATGAAATTGCCATCGCCGCTGTACTTCGCGGTGATGAGCACGCCGGAGGCGCCGGCGGGCATGTCGATGACCGTGTCACCGCTGCCGGTTTCGGTTACCGGGGCGAACGTGCCGAAGGCTCCGTCGGCCCAGGAGGCGAAGTCGGTGCCGGAGCTGCCGGCGTCTGTGGTTTCAGCAGCCGATTCCTCCTCGGCGTCGGCCTCCTCGACTGCAGGCGGCTCCTCTTCCTGCGCTGAGTCGGCGGGATCCTCTGGTGCAGACTGCGATGCCGGCTCGTCAGCCGGTCGCACGGTTGAAGCGCTCTGCGCACCGAAAGGCCGGCGACTCCTATGATGATGCCGATGACGAATCCGAGTGCGACGAGGATGGCGGTGACGATCCACGCGGTCTTCTTGTGCTGCTGGTAACCGGCCAGCGGGCGGCCCTGCTTGTCGCGCGTGGCGCCGACGAGGACCATGATGAGGTCGACGAGCGCCCAGATGCCCAGTCCGCCGGCGGTCAGCAGCTTGGCGATCGCCGTGCCGATCTTGCCGAGGTAGAAGCGATCGGCGCCGAAAGAGCCGAGGAAGTATGCCAGTAACCAGGTGACGAGGAAGCTCTTATCCGAGTCGCCTGCAGGGTGCCCCGGATGCGCATCCAGATTCGTCTGCTGGCCCTGGTGGTCGGCGGTGTGGCGATTCACAGGTGTTGGGTCCACGCCGACCCATGACACGAGGTTCTCGAATCCGGCATTTCAGACGATAATGGCGTGAGACCGGTGCCTTCACGCCGCTCAGGGTGACACCCTGAAGACGACTGCCGTGTGCACGCCATCCACGCGGCTGGACGCCGAATGGCTGCGGTGATGACGCCACCGGCCAGTGCAGAAGGGACCAGCATGAGCACCATTCTCGTGACCGACATTTCGGAGCTTGTGACCAACGACCCGTCCGCCGCCTCGGCCCCGGACGGCAGCGCGGCCGCAGCAGACGATGCGCACCCCGAGGGCTATGAGCGCCTCGGTGTCATCACTGATGCCGCCATGCTCATCGAGGACGACACCGTCACCTGGGTCGGCCCGGCCGCCAAGGCCCCAGCCGCCGACTCGGCAGTCTCCGCCGACGGGTCCGCCGTCATCCCCGGCTTCGTCGACAGCCACAACCACCTCATCTTCGCCGGCGACCGCTCCGCCGAGTTCGCCGCCCGGATGGCCGGCCAGAAATACTCCGCCGGCGGCATCGCCACCACCGTGGCCGCCACCCGCGCAGCCAGCGACGCCGAACTCGAAGACAACCTCGTGATGCTCATGCGCCAGGCCGAGCACTCCGGCACCACGACCTTCGAGATCAAGACCGGCTACGGACTCACGCTGGCGGACGAGATCCGCCAGCTGGAGATCATCAACCGCCACACCGATGAATCCACCCTCATCGCCGCCCACGTCGTCCCGCCGGAGCACAAAGACAATCCCGAGCGCTACGTCGACCTCGTCATCGACGAGATCATCCCGGCCGCCGCCGGCAAGGCCAAGTGGATCGACGTGTTCTGCGAAGAGGGCGCCTTCACCGAAGACCAGACCGCCCGCATCCTCAATGCCGGCGTCGCCCACGGCATGCGCCCGCGCCTGCACGCCAACCAGCTCACCGCCGGCGGCGCCCTGCAGCTGGCCGCCGCCCACGGCTGCGCCTCGGCCGACCATGCGACCTTCGCCTCGGACGCGGACCTCGCAGCCCTCGCCGAGGCCGGCACAGTGGCTACCCTGCTGCCCGGCGTCGAATTCTCCACCCGCCAGCCCTACCCCGATGCCCGCCGCTTCCACGCCGCCGGCGTCACCGTCGCGATCGCCAGCGACTGCAACCCCGGCTCGTGCTTCACCAGCTCGATCCCCTTCTGCATCGCCCTGGCCGTGCGCGATATGCACTTCACTGTCGAACAGGCCGTCTGGTCGGCCACCGCCGGCGGCGCCGCCGCCCTCGACCGCAGCGACATCGGCCGGCTCAGCCCCGGCGCCCGCGCCGACTTCTCCATCCTCACCGCCCCCAGCTACCGCCACCTGGCTTATCGGCCCGGCGTCAACCTCATCCGTGAGGTCCACCGCGCCGGCCGCCCGATCGCCGCCAACCCATCGTGAAAGGCACCCACATGACCGCTGACACCCCCACCGTCGCACTCGATCCTGATGCGCTGACCTTCGCCGACGTTCTCGCCGTCGCCCGCCACGACGCGCAGGTCACCGTGCCCGAGGCGGTGGCTGAGAATGTGGCCGCCAACCGCTCCGCAGTCGAGGCCCTGGCAGAGGCGCCGCGCCCGGTCTACGGCGTCTCCACCGGGTTCGGCGCGCTCGCCCAGCGGCACATCGCCCATGATCTGCGCGCCCAGCTGCAGAAGTCCCTCATCCGCTCGCATGCCGCCGGCGTCGGCACCCCCGTCGAACGCGAGGTAGTGCGCGCCCTCATGCTGCTGCGCGCCCGCACCCTGGCCACCGGCCGCACCGGCGTGCGCCTGGAGACGCTCAACACCTATGTCGCGATCCTCAACGCCGGCATCACCCCGGTCGTCTACGAATACGGCTCCCTCGGCTGCTCCGGCGACCTCGCACCGCTGTCGGCCTGCGCCCTCGTCGCGATGGGCGAAGGCGAGGTCCACGCACCCGACGGCACCACCGCCTCGGCCGCCGACGCCCTCGCCGCAGCCGGCATCGAACCGCTCGAACTGGCCGAGAAGGAGGGTCTGGCGCTCGTCAACGGCACCGATGGCATGCTCGGCATGCTCATCCTCGCCCTGCACGACATCGAGAACCTGCTCACCACCGCCGACCTCACCGCGGCGATGAGCGTCGAAGCGCAGCTGGGCACCGACCGGGTGTTCATGCCCGATCTGCACGAGCCGCTGCGCCCGCACCCGGGCCAGGCCGCCTCGGCGGCGAATATGCTCGCCGCGCTCAAGGACTCGGCGATCGTCGCCAGCCACCGCGACTCCACCCACCTCGTGCAGGACGCCTACTCGCTGCGCTGCACCCCGCAGGTTACCGGCGCCGCCCGCGACGCCGCCGCCTTCGCCGCGCAGGTCGCCGCCCGCGAACTGCGCGCTGCGATCGACAATCCGGTCGTGCTGCCGGACGGCTCGGTGTCCTCGAACGGCAACTTCCACGGCGCCCCGCTCGCCCACGCACTCGACTTCCTCGCCATCGCCGTCGCCGATGCCGCCAATATCGCTGAGCGCCGCACCGACCGGATGATGGATGTCGCCCGCAGCGAAGGACTGCCGCCGTTCCTCGCCGATGACGCCGGCGTCGACTCCGGCCTCATGATCGCCCACTACACGCAGGCCGCCCTCGTCTCCGAGCTCAAGCGCCTGGCCACCCCGGCCAGCGTCGATTCGATCCCGTCGTCTGCGATGCAGGAGGACCACGTGTCGATGGGCTGGTCGGCGGCCCGGAAGCTGCGGACCGCAGTGACGAACTTCGCCTCCGTGCTCGGTATCGAACTCTATGCCGCCGCCCGCGCCACCGATCTGCGCGAACACGACCCGGCCGCCGTCACCGGCGCGGTCATCAGCCTGCTGCGTGAGACCGTGCCCGGCCCCGGCCCGGACCGCTTCCTCTCACCAGAGCTGGCTGAGGCGATCGAGCTCGTCGCCTCCGGCCGTGCGAGCGCCGCTGCCGAGGCGGTCGCACCGCTGACCCATACGCTCACCGACACTGACGGCACCGTGCTCACCGGCCGGAGCCAGGACGCCGCACGGAGTGAGGACGCATGACAGACGTCACCTCGCTCATGGGCCAGATCGAGGACGTCGGCACCGACCCGCGCGGTCCCGGCTATCTGCGCCCGGGTTATTCGCCGATCGAACGCGAGCTGCGCGACTGGTTCGTCGCTGAAGCCGAGCGCCGCGGCCTCGACGTCGAGATCGACGCCAATGGCATCGTGTGGGCGTGGGCGACCGCGCCCGGCGACAACGCCGTCATCACCGGCTCCCACCTGGACTCGGTGCCCGGCGGCGGCCAGTTCGACGGCCCCCTCGGTGTTGCCTCGGCGCTGGCCGCCTACGATGAGCTCGCCTCCCGCGGCACCTTCGACCAGCCGACCCGACCCTTCGCACTTGCCGTGTTCCCGGAGGAGGAGGGCTCCCGGTTCGGGCTCGCCTGCCTGGGCTCCCGGCTGCTCACCGGCGCCGTCGCCGCTGATGATGCGCTCGCCCTGACTGACCAGAACGGCGACACGCTCGCCGAGGTCGTCACCCGCTACGACCTCGACCCGCAGCGGATGGGTGCCGATGCGGACCGGATCGCGCAGATCGGCTCGTTCATCGAACTCCACGTCGAACAGGGTGTCGGGCTCATCAACACCGATCAGCCGGTGGCGATCGGCTCCTCGATCGTCGGTCACGGCCGCTGGCACTTCCGCTTCACCGGCCAGGGCAACCACGCCGGCACCACCCCGATGACCTACCGCGCCGACCCGGTCGCCGCCGCCAGCCGCCTCATCGGCGACATCCCGGCACTGGCCGACGGGTTCGACCAGGCCGTCGCGACGGTCGGACGGACTTCGATCCACCCCGGCGGCACGAACGTCATCGCCTCGGCGATGGACTTCTGGCTCGACATCCGCCACGACTCCGATGATGTCGTCGCCGAGGTGCTCGACGCGATCACCAGCCGCGGCCGCGAGCGTGCCGCCGAGGCCGCCGGTGCGGGTGCGCGGGGCAACGGCGTCGAGGTCAGCCTCGATGTCAGCCGCGAATCCTATTCGCCGACGACGTACTTCCACCGCGAGCTCAACGACCGGCTGCGCGCTGTGCTGCCCGAGGCGCCGCTGCTGCCGACCGGTGCCGGCCACGATGCCGGCATCCTCGCCGCGCATGTGCCCTCGGCGATGCTGTTCGTGCGCAATCCCACCGGCGTCTCCCACGCCCCGGAGGAGGCCTGCGAGGGCGCCGACGCCCGCGCCGGTGCCCAGGCACTGGCCGATGTGCTCGCCGCCGAACTCGTCCACGGCCTCGAGAGCGGCGCAGCATGATGCGCACACTGCACTTCGAAGCCGCCTGGCTGGCCCCGGGACGCTACGCCCGGGACGTGCGGGTCACGCTCGACGATGCCGGCGTCATCGCCGCCCTCGACGAGGGCGCCGAACCCAGCGCAGCCGCCGCGCCCGAGGCGGGGGAGCAGCTGGCAGGGTTCGCGATCCCGGGTGCCGTCAACGCCCATTCGCATGCCTTCCACCGGCTGCTGCGCGGCCGCACACACGGCGACGGCGGCACCTTCTGGACGTGGCGCGAGGTCATGTACCGGGTGGCCGGCCAGCTCGACCCGGCCAACTACTACCGGGCCGCCCGAGCGATCTTCGCTGAGATGGTCACCGCCGGCTACACCGCCGTCGGCGAATTCCACTACGTCCACCATGCACCCGGCGGGAAGCCCTACGACGAACCGCACGCCATGGAGCGCGCGCTCGCCCAGGCCGCCCGCGATTCCGGGATCCGGCTCGTGCTGCTCGACACCTGCTACCTCACCGGCGCGATCGGTGAGGACCTCGGTGCCGAACAGCAGCGCTTCGGTGACGGCGACATCGACGGGTTCCTCACCCGCCATGCCGGCCTCGCCGAGGTGCTCGCCGCCGAGCTCTCTCCTGCCGACGGGGTAACGCTCGGCTCGGCGATCCACTCGGTGCGCGCGGTCCCGGCCGCAGCCCTGCCGGCCTTCGCCGAGGTGCCCGGGCCCCTGCACGTCCACCTGTCCGAACAGCCGGCGGAGAACGAGGCCTGCCTCGCTGCCTACGGCATGACACCCACCCAGCTGCTCGCTGAGGCCGGGGTCGTGACCGACCGGCTCTCCGCCGTGCACGCCACGCACCTGACCGACGAGGACATCCGGCTGCTCGGCGATGCCGCGGCCACGATCGTCATGTGCCCGACCACCGAGGCCGATCTCGCCGACGGCATCGGCCCGGCTCGGGAACTCGCCGAGGCCGGCGCAGTCATCAGCCTCGGCTCCGATCAGCATGTCACTCTCGACCCGCTGCTGGAGCTGCGCGGTCTCGAAGCCGGCGAACGCCTCGGCTTCGGCCAGCGCGGCCGCTTCAGCCCGGCGGAGCTGCTCGCAGCTCTCACCACCGGCGGCGACCGGTCCCTGCATCTCGGTGCTCATGCCCAGGCGGCCGACGGGGCGAACCCAGCCCCCGCCTCGGGTCTGGCGGTCGGCCAGCCGGCCGACATCGCCGTCATCGCCGCGGACTCCCCTCGCACTTTCGGAGCGAAGGAGGAACAGATCATGCTCACCGGCACTGCCACCGACGTCACCCACGTCTTCTCCGCCGGCCGGCTCGTCGCCCAGCACGGCGAGCACACGACGCTCGGGCCCGTCGCCGAGCTCTACCGCGAGGCCTACGCGGCCTTCGACTTCGGGGACTGAGATGGCCGAGGTCCCCGCCCTGCGCCGCGCGGTCGACATCCTGCGGTCTCTGGCTGGTTCGAACCGGCCGGTGACCGCTGGTGCGATGGCGCGCTCACTGTCGATCCCGCGCTCGTCGATCTACGAGATCCTCTCGGTGCTCGAAGAGCTCGGGCTCGTGACGAAGACCGGCGGCGGATACATGCTCGGCGCCGGCGTCTCCGAACTCGGCAGCGCCTATGTGCGGGCCAATCCGCTGCAGCGGATGTCTGCGCCGCTCGTCCGGCAGCTGGCTGAGGCGACCCGCGGGACTGCGCAGCTGGCGGTGCTGCGCGGCTGGGAGACCGTCTATGTGCTCAAGGAGCAGTCGGTCGAATCCGTGGCCGTCATCACCGCGACCGGCGTGCGGATGCCGGCCTATCTGACCGCGACCGGCCGGGCGATCATGTCCGGGCTGCCTAAACGCGATGTGCTCGCACTGCTCTCCGGCGAAGACGTCTTCGTCTCCCGCACCGGGGCGGGGCCGGCGACGATGCGGCAGCTGCTCGCCCAGCTCGCCCAGACCCGCCACCAGGGTTACGCGCTCGAACGCGGGGAGATCACCCCGGGCATCTGGACGATCGCCGCACCGGTCTTCGATGTCCTCGACCGGCCCGTCGCCGCCGTGGGCGTCAGCATTCCCGATGCGGAGCAGAGCGAGGCCCGAATACGCGGTGTCATCGATCGTGTCAAGGCTGCAGCTGACACGATCACCTCACGGCTGCGCTGACACGCCGCCGTGCGCATGAGCGCCGTTCACTGACGAGGGCGGACGCTTGGGTGCGCCGATTTTCGGTCTGCCGAAGGCGGTATCGACAGTTCATGGGAAGACACTCAGAGTCCCTGCATCCGGGTGGAGCTGACGGCCGGAGCCTGCTTAGCGTGTGAGGCGTCGGATGGATGACATCCCCAATCCGGCACAGACACAGCAACACCCAACCCCCTCAAGGAGCTGTTCCCCATGCGAGCTCATGCAGCACGCAACCACCGCACCCCCATCGCCGCCGCAGCAGGTGCCGCGGCAGCCGTGCTCCTCGGAGCCGGACTCGCCGCGAACGCCTCGGCCCCGGCAGCAGCCGCCACGACCGTCGACATGGAGAAGGTCGTGCTGGCGGCCCAGCTCGACCCGGCCAAGAGCGGCACCGAACCGACCGCCGGTGCCGCTGACTCGGTCAAGGCCGTCGAACAGGCCCTCTCCGATGCCGGCCACCTCGATGCCAAGTATGTCGACGGGCACTACGGTTCGACGACCGTCGACGCCTACTCCGCCTGGCAGAAGTCACAGGGCGCCTCCGGTGAGGACGCCAACGGCCTGCCCGGCACCGGCACCATGAAGAAGCTCGGTGAGAAGGGCGGATTCAGCGTCACCAACACCATCGACCTCGGCAAGCGCACGACGGTCGACGGGCAGACGCTCAACCAGCGCACCGCCGATATGCTCGCCGAAGCCGAGAAGATCTCCGGTGTCGACCTGACCGTGACCCAGGGCTCCTATGAGCCCGACGGTGCCGAGGCATCAGCTGGCACCCATGACGGCGGCGGCGCTCTTGATGCCGCGACGAAGAACCTGTCGAAGGATGACCGTGCCAAGGCCGTCAAGGCGCTGCGGGAAGTCGGCTTCGCCGCCTGGGACCGCACCGGTGTCGGCTCGTTTGCTCCGCACATCCACGCTGTGGCGATCTCGGACACCGACCTCGACTCCTCGGTGTGGAAGCAGGACCGCAACCGCCAGATCTACGACTACTACAACGGCATGGACGGGCTGGCCAGCCACGGCAAGGACAACGGCCCGAATGTCACGAAGCAGACCTGGGAGGAGTACCAGCGCAAGAGCTGAGCAGCACGAACCCTGAGACATCCACTGATCTGAACTGATCTGAAGGAGACACGTGATGAATCCCCGCTCCCAGCACACCCGCCGCCCGCTGGCCCACCGCCTCGCGTTCGGTGCGAGCGCACTCGCCGCAGCCGCTGCGATGTTCGGCGGCATGGCCCCTGCCGCGCAGGCGGCCCCGGACACCGCGCCCGAGGCGGAGGCTGCCGGGCCGAGCTTCCAGGTCCCGTTCCCCTGTGGTGAGTCGTGGACGGCCGCGACGTGGAAGGGACACAACCCCGCCAAGTCCGTCGACTTCCAGCACAACCCGGCTGAGGGCTGGAAGGTGTTCGCCTCAGCCAAGGGAACCGTGAGCAAGGTCGCCGACCTCGGCGACCGGTCTTACGGCAAGTACATCGTCATCGACCACGGCAACGGCTGGCAGACGCTGTACGCCCACCTGAAGTCCTTCGAAGTCTCCGAAGGAGACACCGTCGATGCCAAGACCTTCATCGGCCGCGTCGGCAACACCGGCGGCTCACAGGGCGCCCACCTGCACTACGAGCAGAAGCAGAACGGCACCGTGCAGGAGTCGAACTTCGCCAGCGGCAAGCCGATCTACCCCTACGGCAAGAAGAATCTCGAGCGCACCGACCAGTGCCCCTCGGATCCCGGCCAGCAGTGACCGCTGCTGAACCCGCGCGCCAGCGCCCCGGCTTCGCTTCGAAGCCGGGCCGCTGACCGTTGGGTGATCGCCGCTGTATCGCCCCGGCCGGTTCGCGTTGCCGGCCAGGTGGTGCCTCGGTAGCGTGACAAGCGCCATCTCCCGCTATCTCACAGGGAGAGCCATGAGCGCGTAGCGCACCGTCGTCATCACCGGATCAGCATCAGGAATCGGAGCTGCGACTGCGCAGCTGGCACGTGAACAGAGGTACCGGGTCATCGGCGTCGACCTCCATGACGCCGATCGTCGCCGATTTCAGCACCCCGGACGGCCGCAGCCAGGCTGCCGAGGCGAGCATCGCCGCCGCCGATGAGCAGATCGACGCCGTCAGCTCGATGGCCTCGCTGCAGCCGGCACCTGTCGATCTCGTCGATGCGCTGCTCGCCACCGAAGAGAGCCGCACATTCGTCGACAAGGCGGCGCCGATGCGGTGCTGCGCGGTGATGACATCTGGTCGTGGAACGACCCGCAGCCCTAGGGCGTGTCTGATAAATGCTGTAACCAAGCGATGACACCGTTGAGCACGATAGCGGCCCGGTAGATGATGGCGAGTTTGTCATATCGTGTGGCCAGTCCTCG
>NZ_JBHMAU010000054.1:0-40403 GCF_042429315.1 Brevibacterium otitidis
TTGGCCGGGAATGTTGACTTACAACATCACCATTTTCCCAGTTCAGGAGGGGCATTTCCATTCCACACGCGGCTCGATCCGGCTACTTACATCGGTGGATCAAGGTTTAGGGCCGAAACGGCGCTCACACCTGAACATGAAGAACTCGAGGTTAGTCCTTGAGTGCTTGGGCCAGCGCCCTTCTGGTCGCTCGCGCCCCAGGCGAGATCGACCAGCCCAAGATTGCGGCCGCCAGTGCGCACAACAACGATCCCGCGACTAGAAAGATGTTGCGGGCCGAGGAGACCTCGGCGAAGGCGGACCCCAGAGCCATGCCGAGTGGACCGAGTACGATCGACGTGGAGTAGAACACTACGTTCACTCGTCCGAGGTACCTGTTGTCGATGAGTTTCTGACGTAGCGTCGTCGACGTGATCGCCCACAGCATGAGTGGCAGGCCCTGTAAGCCAAAAATCAGAGCGCTTACCCAGATGTTGGGAGAAAAATAGATGAGAACGAACGCGGCGCCGTAAATGGGCGTGCTGGCGACAAGCACGCCGACTCGAGCCTTCGCAGTTCTGGCCAATGGTGCCAGCGAGGCTCCCACGAGGGAACCGATTGATGTCGTCGCGAGTATCCATGAGTATGCGGTGTCTGACGCGCCGATTTCTACCGTCACATAGTAGGCGAGTGGTCCCTCAGGCATCCAACCGATGAGATTCCAGCCAGCGGTCAAACATAGCAGCGCCACGAGAAGTGGGTTCTTGCGAATGATAATAAGCCCGGCCAGTACTTTCTTCCGCCATCGATCGGAATCGTCGGTGTCGCCTGGTTGGTAGTCGACCGGTTTGGGTGTCGCAGCGAGGAACGGGAGCAGTGTGAGGGACGCTCCGACCAGCAGTGCGGAGTTGAACAGCAGGGGGAGGTTCGCGTTCAGGGTGAACAGTGATGCGCCGAGAACAGGGCCGACGACTCCGTTCGCGAAGGTCTGCACGAAGGAGATGACCGAGTTGTATTTGTGAAGCGCAGAGCCACTGACGACTTGTGGAATCGCGGCACCAACACTCGTCTCGAATAGCGGTTCTACTCCGCCGAGAACAAGTGAGAGCACAATCAAGTGCCAGAGTTCTACGTCCGTCGCGAAGAGCCATGCCAGAGACGCAGCAATCAAAGCAATTACTCGGATAACGTTCGCCATGATCGCGACAGCAAATCGATTGTGATAGTCAACAACCACACCTATGGGCCCAGCCAAGAGCATCGCAGGTACCACTCGCGCGATAACCACGATTCCCGCGCTGATGGCACTATTGTCCGCCAATAGCGCGAGAAGTGGTATCGCCGCCAACTGTACGCCGTCGCCGAGATTTGACAACGTTGACGCTGTTACCAAAGCCTTCGGGGCCGACTTCGATGTACTATTGATGCGCTATCTCCAAACGGTTCCAAATTTGGCCAAACTGACTAGATTTTAGGCTACCACTGCCGATGAGGTTTCGCGTTGATGCTTCGTCCCATTCGTGAAACCGGCCTTGATTGAGCAAGCACTAGCCTTGATTTTTCATGGGTGGGCTGTCGAGTATGATTCCGGCCCCGTTGCCGTGGGTTGTCGTTGATTCTTGCATCCGGGGATGACACGAGGCCGTGTGCGCCACGGTTTCGCGGGGCCTCCCGATCCCAGTTTCTTTCTTCATTGCTCGGACACGGTCACCACCAGGCTCAGCCCGGTGCCGGTCCCGGCAGCGCCCGCAACCTGTTCAATCCAGTCAGAATCGCTGACGCCCAGGTCGCGGTGGCCTTCATGTGCACGATGACCCGTCGGCTGGAGCGCGCGATCGTCGCCGGTACCGAGTAGATGTGCATCCGTAGCTTCTTCGGCTCCCACCTGCGGATCTCATGGGATGGGAATGCCAACAACGATTTCCACGCATCGATCTCCCCGGCCAGAGCAACAACAGCTCACCAGATCCGGTTCTGGTCGAATCCCTTCAACGGGAGATTGCGCAGCCCGGAATCCGGCTCTTCCGGTTTTAGAGTGCGTTGACCCGGTTCGATAGTTGCCCGGAGTGGAGAAGACAGCGCAGGACGTAATGCTCGAAGTTCCTGAACCCCAACCCGATACCGCGCAGGTGCTCGAGGCGTCCGTTGATCGCTTCGACCGGCCCGTTCGACGCGCGACCACGATCGAAGAACGCCAGCACCTGAGCCCGTTTCCGCCACAGCGTCCGCCCCAACTGAGCAAGCTCCTCCAGCCCTTCAGGTAGGCCTCTGCGCAACTGGTTGATCACTGCCTGCATGAGCTTCTTGCCGGTCTTCCGATCGGGATGCTCGTACGCGTCGATGACGTCTTGGTAGACGAGGTACGTCACTTCCAACGCGACGTGGTCATCGTGCTCGGCCCACAACCGCTCCAGCCGGTCCCTACCCTTCTTGTTCAGCAGGGACCTGCGTGTCAGCAGGGTCCGGCGTCCTTGATAGAGGAGGTCTGTCTTCCGGCCGCGGTGTCCATGGATCTGCTGCTGGAGCCGTTGTCTGCAGGCAGTGAGTTTCTGCCCTGCGAGTTGGACGACGTGGAACGGGTCCATCACCGGCACCGCGTCCGGCAGCGCATTCGTGGTCGCGGTGTGGTAGCCGGCGAACCCGTCCATCGTGACGGCCTCGACCCTGTCACGGAACGCTTGGGAGCGTTCCTGCAGCCACGTGGTCACGACCTTCGCGGAACGGCCTGCCTTCACGTCCAGTAGCCGTGCTCGACCGGTCCCGTCGATGAGCGGGGTCAGGTCGACGAAGATCGTTGCGAAGGAATCTTCTCCTTGTCCGCGCACGTGTTTCCAGCAGTGCTCATCGATGCCGAGCACCCGGACCCCGACCAGATGGTCCGGGTGCGTGTAGACGAGGGACTGTGCGGCAGTGGTGGCCAGCTGGTTGACGAGGTCCCAGCCGAGTCCGAGTGCCCTGCTGATAGCAGAGATGCTCATCTGGTCCTGGATGAGCCGTTTCAGGATCCAGGTCGTAGCGCGTTTCGTGGTCTTCGCCCCGGGTTCGGCCGCTTCGAGCTGGTGCTGAAAGATCGTGCGCGGGCACTGGGCGTGGACACACTGGTAGCGGGGCAGACGTACGTGCAGGCGGGTCGGGTGGCCGGTGATCGGGACATCCGTCAGCCGGCGGATCACGTGGTCACGCAGCCGGCCTTCAGCACCGCACTCGGGGCAGTACCCGAGAGGTTCGCGTGGTGAGGCTTCGATGACAGTGATGTCATCATCGGTGATGTGAGCGCCGGTGATGTGGATGCCGAGCTCGAGTGTGCGGCAGATGACATCAGCGACGGGACACGGCGCGGCAGAAACGGTAGATTGCACGACAGGGCCTTGGGTGAGAGACGAGTTGAGGAACTTCTATCTTCACCCAAAGCCCGCCCCTCATTCATCACCAACACCTGGCAGTCAGAGACCGCGTCACGCACTCTGAAACCGGAAGAGCCCGGAATCCTTGGCGATGCGGATCCTATCCTCACACCGGGCCCACGACCGGTGCCGGACTTCCAGATCCGCCAACTGCCCACCGGTGGTGTTCGTCGCGAACGCGGTCAGCCGGTACCCGTCAACATCCTCAAACCGCAACTGGGCACCCGGATGAGGACGCTCCCGGCGAACGATGACGCACATCCCGTCGGGCAGCATCCACCCCACCGAGTAGGACAGGCGCCGCTTCGTGAGGAATTCCAGGAAGTCGTGGGTGCCTCTTGCGGTGTCGTTGCGGATGAGAATACCCCTTACCCGGCCGCGGGCTGGCCGCCGGGCAGCTGGGTGAGAACCTGTTTGATCAGGTCAATGTGATCGGCAGCGGTGTTGGATACGGCGTTGCCGGGGCGCAGGGCTTCGGCGACTGGTTCACCGCACCCGGCCTGTCCGTGGTCGATGAAGGCCAGCAGCGGGTGGAACCCGAAGGTCTTTTTGTAGCATCGACGACGGGGATTACTCGGCTTCTTCCGAAAGTTCGAGCCACCTCGTTTCCAACTCATCCGATTCCTGACGCAGAATGGTGATCTCCTCGGTGAGCTTCCGCAGACCCTCGAAGTCGCTCTGGTCGTGGTCTGCCATACGGTCATGGATCTTGCTGATCTGGCCGCTAATCTTCTCCACCCGGCGTTCGATCGATGCGATCTCTTTGCGTGCCGCCCGGAGTTCTGCTCCGGACAGCCGAGATGAATCGGCGTTCGCATCAAGAGCGGCGCCATCGGAACCAGAGCCAGATGCACCGGATCCGCCGTCACGGGACCCGGCCTGCGCCTGGGCGGCCCGGAGCTCGAGGTACTCCTCGACCCCGCCGGGCACATGGCGCAGCCCGTGGTCGAGGATCGCGTACTGCTGGTCGGTCACGCGTTCGAGCAGGTAGCGGTCGTGGGAGACGACGAGCAGGGTGCCCGGCCACGAATCGAGGAGGTCCTCCATCGCGGCGAGCATGTCGACGTCGAGGTCGTTGGTCGGCTCGTCGAGGATCATGACGTTCGGCTCATCGAGCAGCACGAGCAGCAGCTGCAGGCGCCGGCGCTGCCCGCCGGAGAGATCCCCGACCCGGGCCGAGAGATGCGCATTCGAGAACCCGAGGCGCTCGAGCAGCTGCGCGGGCGTGAGCTCCTTGCCGTCGACGACGACCGAGGTCTTCTGCCGGGCGAGCACCTCGCGCACCCGCTCGCCTTCGATCTCGGCCAGCTGCGAGAACTGCTGATCGAGCACGGCGAGCCTGACGGTCTTGCCGCGCTTGACGCGCCCGGCGCCCGGTGTGATCGTGCCGGCGATGAGTCCCAGCAGCGTCGACTTGCCCGCCCCGTTCGCGCCGAGGATCCCGGTCCGCTCACCGGGGCCGATCCGCCACGTGACATCGCCCAGGATCTCGCGCTCGCCGAAGGACACCGAGGCGTCCTCGACATCGATGACGTCCTTGCCCAGCCGGGCGGTTGCCAGGCGGGTGAGCTCGATCGGATTGCGCACCGGCGGCACATCGGCGATGAGCGCATTGGCCGCATCGATGCGGAACTTCGGCTTCGACGTCCGTGCCGGCGCCCCGCGGCGCAGCCAGGCGAGCTCCTTGCGCATGAGATTCTGCCGCTTCGCCTCGGCTACGGCAGCCTGCCGGTCGCGTTCGACGCGCTGGAGGACGTAGGCGGCGTACCCGCCTTCGAACGGCTCGACGATCCCGTCGTGGACCTCCCATGTCGTCGTGCACACCTCGTCGAGGAACCACCGGTCGTGGGTGATGACGAGCAGCGCCCCGGACCCGGCCGTCCAGCGCCGCTTGAGGTGCTCGGCCAGCCACGCGATGCCCTCGACGTCGAGGTGGTTGGTCGGCTCGTCGAGGGCGAGGATGTCCCAGTCGCCCACCAGCAGCTTCGCCAGCGCCACCCGGCGGCGCTGCCCGCCGGAGAGCTCACCGACCGTCGCCTGGAAGTCGATGTCGCCGGTCAACCCGGCGAGCACATCGCGGATCCTCGGGTCGGAGGCCCACTCGTGCTCGGCGGCCTCACCGACGATGGAGGTCTGCACCGTCGCCGAGGTGTCGAGATCGTCGGTCTGGTCGAGGACTCCCAGCCGGGTGCCGCCGCGGCGGGTGACCCGCCCGGCATCGGGGGCGATGGTGCCGGCGAGCATGCCCATGAGGCTGGACTTGCCGTCGCCGTTGCGGCCGACGATGCCGATCCGGTCACCGGCGTTGATGCCGAGGGTGACGGAGTCGAAGACTGTGCGGGTCGGGTATTCGAGTGCGATCGCTTCCGCGCCGAGTAGATGTGCCACGGCCCCATGGTACGTGTGCGCCGCTTTCCGTCCGGCGCAGCAGGCGGTGCCGACTTACGGCGACAGTGCTTTCGCAGTGTCACTGCCGGCAGCGCAGCCGATCCGTGCGGTGCCGAGCGCTTCGAGGAGCTCGCGGAGTGCTGACAGAGCAGGGCCCGGATACGCCGCGAGGGCATCCGCATAGGCGCGGGTGAGCAGCCGGTGATGTCTCTGCAACAGGGCATCGGCCGCCTCGGTCGGCAGCAGTGTGGTGCGCCGCCGGTCGGATGCCTGCCGCTGCCGGACGATGAATCCGGCTGCAGCCAGCCGCTCAGCGATCGACGTCAGCGTCGAGGCGGACACATCGAGCTGAAGGCAGATCTCCTGCGGCTGGGCCGGCCGGTCGTCGGCCGCGGCCACGGCGATGAGCTGCAGAACATGGAAGTCCGTCACGCTCAACCGCTCGCTGCGCAGGAACCGGGCGGTCGCCGAGCGCAGGCCGAGGAGTTGGCGCTGGTTCGCCCGCACGATCGATTCGATGGCCGAGATTCTTCGCGCCGTCTCCCCGGACAGGGGAGGGGTCGGGCGCCGGGTGCGGCGTGAAGCGGTCATCTGCGGGCCTTTCGAACAGGCAGCCGGGGCTGCGCAGCGAGGTGACCGGAACTCGTCCATCCGGCACATTCCTATCCAGGCACATTAGCCCCGCCGCAACGCCGCGGACAGGCCAGAACAGGGGTTATGGCAGGATTGCGCGACTGGTGTTCCAGGGCTGACACAGCCGGGTGCTGGCGCGCGCCGCCGCCGGCCCATACCAGGTGCAGATTACGGCTGCGCAACGTCTGCATGGCGACATCTCCGAAACGTCAAAAATGTGCAAAAATGTCTCAAGATAGGTGCAGACTGTTCTCATGGAACAGCCAGGTTCACTTCGGCTGACCGGTCGTTTCAGCTGACAGGGTCCACTGTATGGCACATCACTCGAGACGGGGAGACATCCTGTGAAGAAATCGATCATGGTTCCGGCCACCGCCCTGGCAGCTGCCTCAGCGCTGCTGCTCTCAGCCTGTGGCGAAGCACCGGAGGAGTCGTCCGGTGCCGGCGGCGAAGGCAGCGACTTCAAGGCATGCATGGTCTCCGACTCCGGCGGCTGGGACGACAAGTCCTTCAACCAGTCCGGCCGTGAGGGTCTCAATCAGGCCAAGGAAGAGTTCAAGATCGACGAGGCGCTGGCCGAGTCCTCTGACGATTCCGACTTCGCGCCGAACGTCGACAATATGGTCCAGCAGGGCTGCGACCTGACCTTCGGCGTCGGCTACCTCCTCGAAGACGCACTGCAGGAGGCCGCCGAGGCGAACACCGATATGAACTTCGCCCTCATCGACTCCACCTTCGCCGACGCCGACGGCAACGCCGTCACGCTCGACAACGCCAAGCCGCTCGTCTTCAACACCGCTGAGGCCTCCTACCTGGCGGGCTACCTGGCAGCCGGCATGAGCGAGTCGGGCAAGGTCGCCACCTTCGGCGGCATGCAGATCCCGTCCGTCTCGATCTTCATGGACGGCTTCGCCGACGGCGTCGACAAGTACAACGAGGACAAGGACGCAGACGTCGAGCTCCTCGGCTGGGACAAGGAGAAGCAGGAAGGCTCCTTCTCCGGCAACTTCGAAGACCAGGGCCAGGGCCAGGCGCTGACCGAGCAGTTCATCTCGCAGGGCGCGGACATCATCATGCCGGTCGCCGGTCCGGTCGGTCTCGGTGCCGCCTCGGCTGCGGCGGAAGCCGATGGCACGAGCGTCATCTGGGTCGACTCCGACGGCTACGAGTCCGCTGCTGAGTACAAGGACATCATGCTCACCTCGGTGATGAAGGAGATCTCCACCGCGGTCTTCGACACCGTCGGCGCTGCCAAGGACGGCAACTGGGACTCCACCGCCTACATCGGCACCCTGGAGAACGGCGGCGTCGGACTGGCTCCGTACCACGACTTCGAAGACAAGGTCGACGACGGCCTCAAGACTGAGGTCGAGGATCTCAAGCAGCAGATCATCGACGGTGAGATCACCGTCGAGTCGCCGTCAGCACCGCAGCAGTAAGTTCCTTCCCAGGCTCGAGGCGGTGCTCGCCTGACCGCGTGCGCGCGCCAGCGCACACGCATAGGTGAGCACCGCCTCGGCTGCGGAATAAAGGAGAGTCCACGTGAAACTCGAGCTCCGCGGGATCACCAAGGTCTTCGGATCCCTCGTCGCCAACGATGACATCAACCTCGTCATCGAACCCGGTGAGATCCATGCCCTGCTCGGTGAGAACGGCGCCGGCAAGTCGACGCTCATGAACGTCCTCTACGGCCTCTACGCCCCAGACGGCGGCCAGATCCTCATCGACGGCGCACCGCGCACCTTCTCCGGGCCCGGCGATGCGGTGGCTGCCGGCATCGGCATGGTGCACCAGCACTTCATGCTCGTGCCGGTGTTCACGGTGGCCGAATCCGTCGCCCTCGGCTATGAGCCGACGAAGGGCCTCGGGCTGCTCGACCTCGAACAGGCGCGTGAGAAGGTCCGCGAGATCTCCGCCCGCTTCGGCTTCGACATCGACCCCGATGCGGTCATCGAGGACCTGCCGGTCGGTGCCCAGCAGCGCGTCGAGATCATCAAGGCGCTCTCCCGCGACGCCGAGGTGCTCATCCTCGATGAGCCGACCGCGGTGCTCACTCCGCAGGAGACCGACGAGCTCATCGAGATCATGCGCCAGCTCAAGGCTGAGGGCACCTCGATCGTGTTCATCACCCACAAGCTTCGCGAAGTGCGCGCTGTCGCCGACCACATCACCGTCATCCGCCGCGGCGCGGTCGTCGGCGAAGCTGAGCCGACCTCCTCCGAGCAGGAGCTCGCGAGCCTGATGGTCGGCCGCGATGTCAAGCTCTCGACGGAGAAGAAGCCCGCCGAACCGGGTGAGGAGTCCTTCGTCGTCGAAGACCTCACCGTGCTGTCGAAGAACGGCACCGTCACCGTCGACAACATCTCCTTCTCTGTGGCCCGCGGCGAGATCTTCGTCATCGCCGGGGTGCAGGGCAACGGCCAGACCGAAGTCGCCGAGACGATCATCGGACTCACCGAGCCGCACGCCGGCTCCATCACGCTCGACGGGAAGTCGCTGCTGGGACGCTCCGTGAAGAAGCGGCTCGGCGCCGGCATCGGCTTCGTCCCGGAGGACCGCTCGACCGACGGCGTCATCGCCGGCTTCTCCATCCGCGAGAACATGATCCTCGACCTGTACGACCGGGAGCCCTACGCCAAGGGCCTGGCGATGCGCCCGGACGTCATCCGCGAGAAGGCGCTGGAGAAGGTCGAGGAGTTCGACATCCGGCTCACCTCGATCCACGATCCGATCTCCACGCTCTCCGGCGGCAACGCCCAGAAGGTCGTGCTCTCCCGCGAGCTCGGCCGCGAACTCCGGCTGCTCATCGCCAGCCAGCCGACCCGCGGCCTCGACGTCGGCTCGATCGAGTTCGTGCACAAGCGCATCATCGCCGAACGTGATGCCGGCACCCCGTGCATCATCGTCTCGACCGAACTCGATGAGGCCCTCAACCTCGCCGACCGGATCGCGGTCATGTACCGCGGCACGATCATCGGCATCGTCCCCGGCGACACCCCGCGCGATGTGCTCGGCCTCATGATGGCAGGCGTTCCTGCCGATGAAGCCCTGGCCCGCTACCGCGACGGCTCGGGAGCCACCGCCGTGTCTGCCGCAGCGAAGGAGGACATCTGATGACGGACCAGCCCACTCCCGCAGCCACCGGCACGGAGAGCGCAGGCAGCGCCGGCGCAGCTGGTGCTGCAGGCGGCGCCAGCAAGCCGAGCGGCGAGCCCCACCGCACCGGCACCAACGGCAGCGGCACCAACGGCAGCGGCGGCACCCAGCACACGGTGATCCGGAGGATCCTGTCCTCATCAGCGATGGTCTCGGTGCTCTCCGTCGTCGTCGCGCTCCTCTTCGGCGGTGTCCTCATCGCCGCCGCCGACCGCAATGTGCAGGCCACCCTCGGCTACTTCTTCGCCCGCCCGAGCGACTTCTTCATCGTCTCCTTCCGCACCGTCAGCGAGGCCTACATCGCGCTCTTCCGCGGCGCCGTCATCGACTGGCAGGCCGCCAGCTTCGTGCGTGCGATCCGCCCGCTGACCGAGACGATGGTGAACGCCACCCCGCTCATCCTCGCCGGCCTCGGCATCGCCTTGGCGTTCCGCTCCGGCCTGTTCAACATCGGTGCGCAGGGCCAGCTCATCCTCGGCGCGATCTTCGGCGGCTTCTTCGGCTACGCGATCGGCCTGCCGCCGGTACTGCACTTCCTCTTCGCCCTCGTCATGGGTGCTGTCGCCGGTGCCGTCTGGGGCGGCATCGCCGGCTTCCTCAAGGCCCGCACCGGCGCCAATGAGGTCATCGTCACGATCATGCTGAATATGATCGCCGGCTATCTGCTGGCCTATCTGCTCAAGCAGGGCTGGTTCAAGCAGACCTCATCCGCCAATCCGGCGACCCGCACCGTCGACGACTCAGCGATGTTGCCGCAGCTGCTGCCGGATCCCTTCCGCCTGCACTTCGGCTTCATCGTCGCGCTGCTGGCCGTGGCCTTCGTCTGGTGGCTGCTGGAGCGCTCCACCCTCGGCTTCGAATTCCGCGCCGTCGGCGAGAACCCGAACGCCGCCCGCACCGCCGGCATCTCCGTCGGCCGGGTCACCCTGCTCGTCATGGTCATCGCCGGCGCCCTGTCGGGACTCGCCGGCGCCTCGCTCATCCTCGGCACCGAGGCCAAGCTCACCGGCGGCATCGCCGGCACGCTCGGCTTCGACGCCATCACCGTGGCCCTGCTCGGCCGGTCCCGGCCGCTGGGCACCCTGCTCGCCGGTCTGCTGTTCGGTGCTTTCCGCGCCGGCGGCTACCTTATGCAGTCCCAGACCGGCACCCCGATCGACATCGTCCTCGTCGTCCAGTCGGTCATCGTGCTGCTCATCGCCGCACCTCCGCTGGTGCGCACGATCTTCCGCCTGCCGGCACCCCTTGCAAAGGAGGCGCGATGAACGCCAAGAAGGCTACCGCGGCTGCTGAGAGCCTCGACCACGCCGCAGCCGACGTCCGGGCGCCGATCGCCTGGAAGTTCCCGATCATCTTCGGCATCCTCGCCGTGCTCGCGCTGCTGTTCTTCGGCCTGCTGGCCGCCGCCGGCAAGCGCACGACGTTCGCCTTCGCCTCCTCGGGTGACTTCTTCGCTATCCCCGAGGTGACGGTCCCGACGAAGCTCACCGGCATCGTCCTCGGCGTGGTCCTGCTGGCATTGGCCGCCTACGCCGCCTTCGAGGCGGCGAACCGGCACCGCATCCCCGCCTGGGTGATGGTGTCCTTCGGCATCGTCTTTGTCCTCAGCTTCCTCAACTGGGCCGGCGGGGACACCGGCCGCATCCCGATCACCGCGCTGTTGGCCGGCTCGCTGGCTCTGTCGGTGCCGCTGATCTTCGGCTCGATGTGCGGTCTCGTCGGTGAGCGCTCGGGCATCATCAACATCGCCATCGAGGGCCAGCTGCTCGCCGGCGCTTTCCTCGCCGCCGTCGTCGCCTCGCTGTTCTCCAGCCCGTACGCCGGTCTCGTCGCAGCCCCGGTCGCCGGTGCGCTCGTCGCGGTGGTGCTGACGTTCTTCGCGGTGCGCTACTGGGTCGACCAGATCATCATCGGCGTGGTGCTCAATGTGCTCGTCATCGGCGTCACGAGCTTCCTGTTCTCCACTGTGCTGACCGCCAACGCCGAGAAGTGGAACTCACGTCAGCAGCTGCCGAACCTGCCGATCCCGCTGCTGTCGGACATCCCGGTGCTCGGCGATGTGCTGTTCAACCAGAACATCCTCGTCTACCTCATGTACGTCACGGTGATCCTGCTGCAGATCTTCGTCTTCCGCTCCCGCTGGGGCCTGCGGATGCGCGCGATCGGTGAGCATCCGAAGGCCGCTGACACCGTCGGCATCAACGTCAACCTCAACCGGGTGGCCAACACGATCTTCGCCGGTGCGATCGCCGGCCTCGGCGGTGCCTTCTTCACGATCGGCTCCGGCCTGGCCTTCGGCAAGGAGATGTCGGCCGGACAGGGCTACATTGCCCTGGCCGCGATGATCCTCGGCAAATGGAATCCTGTCGGCGCGCTGGCAGCAGCACTGCTGTTCGGCTTCTCGAAGAACCTCGGCAACACGCTCTCGGCCATCGGCACCCCGGTGCCCAGCGAGCTGCTGCTCATGCTGCCCTACATCGTCACGATCCTCGCGGTGGCCGGATTCGTCGGCCGTGTCCGCCCGCCGGCTGCTGAGGGCAAGCCGTACTCCAAGCAGTAGCCCCGCACGCCCAGCGGCCGCCCCGCACGCCCAGCAGCAGGCTGGCCAGCAGCCGAGGGACCGGACAGGAAGGAGAGCGCACATGCGCGAGTTTGACGCCGAGGTGTGGCAGCAGCTGCATGACGCCGCGACTGAGGCGATGGAGCGTGCCTACGCACCGTACTCCGGCTACCCGGTCGGTGCCGCCGCACTCGTCGACGACGGCCGGACCGTCACCGGCTGCAATGTCGAGAACGCCTCCTACGGCCTCGGCCTGTGCGCCGAATGCGGACTCGTTAGCGAACTCGCCCGCACCGGCGGGGGACGGCTGGTCGCATTTGCCTGCGTCGACGCCAACCGTGACAAGCTGGTGCCATGCGGCCGCTGCCGCCAGCTGCTCTTCGAGTTCGGCGGACCCGACCTCGTCCTCGACATGCCCTCAGGCACGCGGCCGCTGGCAGAGGTCCTGCCCGAGGCGTTCGGCCCGGACCACCTCGACACCACCTCGCGAAAGGACTCCCCATGACCGCTGAGACCACCACGGAAGCCTTCGACGCCGTCGACATCATCCGCACCAAACGCGACGGCGGCACCCTGAACGATGACCAGATCGCCTGGATCATCGACGCCTACACCCGCGGCGTCGTCGCCGATGAGCAGATGTCGGCCCTGGCGATGGCGATCTTCCTGCGCGGCATGAGCGATGCGGAGACCGCCCGCTGGACGCAGGCGATGATCGACTCCGGCGAGCGGATGAGCTTCGACTCGCTGTCCAAGCCCACCGTCGACAAGCACTCCACCGGCGGTGTCGGGGACAAGATCACCCTGCCGCTGGCACCGCTCGTCGCCGTGTTCGATGTCGCTGTCCCGCAGCTGTCCGGCCGCGGCCTCGGCCACACCGGCGGCACCCTCGACAAACTCGAATCGATCCCCGGCTGGCAGGCCGATATGAGCAACGAGACGCTGCTGGCCCAGCTTGAGGACCTCGGCGCCGTCATCTGCGCCGCCGGCTCCGGCCTCGCTCCGGCGGACAAAAAGCTCTACGCGCTGCGCGACATCACCGCCACCGTCGACTGTCTGCCGCTCATCGCCTCGTCGATCATGTCGAAGAAGATCGCCGAGGGCACCTCCGCCCTCGTCCTCGACGTCAAGGTCGGCTCCGGTGCGTTCATGAAGGATGAAGCCTCCGCCCGCGCACTCGCCGAGACGATGGTCCGCCTCGGCGCCGCAGCCGGCGTCGACTGCACCGCCCTGCTGACCGATATGTCGACCCCGCTCGGCCGCGCGGTCGGCAATGCGCTCGAAGTCCGCGAATCCGTCGAGGTGCTCGCCGGCGGCGGGCCCGCCGATGTCGTCGACCTCACCGTCGCACTGGCTGAGGAGATGCTGCGCATGGTAGGCAGACCCGATGCCGATGTCCGCGCAGCCCTGGCCGATGGCCGCGCGATGGACAAGTGGAACCAGATGATCCGCGCTCAGGGCGGAGATCCGGAGGCCGCGCTGCCGCAGGCTGCCGAGACCGAGGTGGTGCGCGCGGAGTCTGCCGGCGTGCTCACCGGTCTCGATGCCCTGTCCGTCGGTGTTGCCTCCTGGCGCCTGGGCGCCGGACGTGCCAAACAGGGCGATGAGCTCTCACTTGGAGCCGGCATCGAACTGCACGCCAAGCCCGGTGAGGCCGTCACTGCCGGCCAGCCGCTCATGACCCTGCACGCCGACAACCCGGCCCTCTTCGCCCGCGCCCAGGAAGCACTGGCCGAGGCGGTCGAGATCACCCCGGCGGCCGAGGGCGCCGACGCCGAGGCGGCTGCCGGTTCGATCGTCCTCGACCGGATCACCGCCTGAGCCTGAGCTCCAACCCGAACCACCCCTGACATCCGTTCCGAGACCCCGAACCTGAAGGAGATGCGATGACCGCACGCACCGACGTCGCCCGCATGATCGATCACACCCTGCTCAAGCCGCAGAGCACCGCCGAGGATGTCGCGGCCCTCGTCGCCGAAGCCCAGGAGCTCGGTGTGCTCGCCGTGTGCGTGTCACCGAATATGCTGCCGCTGATGAATACCGGCGACCTCGTTGTCGCCACCGTCTGCGGCTTCCCCTCCGGTGCCCACCACGCTGAGGTCAAGGCCGCCGAGGCAGCGCTGTCGGTCCGCCAGGGCGCGGCCGAGGTCGACATGGTCATCAACCTCGGTCTCGCACTCGCCGGCGACTTCAAGGGAGTCGAAGCTGAGATCCGCGAAGTCGTCAGCGCCTGCGCCGAATCGAGCCGTGCGACCGGCACTGAGGCGATCGTCAAGGTCATCATCGAATCCGCGGCACTGAACGACGAGCAGATCGTCGCCGCCTGCAGGGCCGCCGAGGCCGCAGGCGCCCACTTCGTCAAGACCTCCACCGGTTTCCACCCAGCCGGCGGCGCATCCGCGCACGCAGTGAAGCTCATGCGCGAGACCGTCGGCGACCGCCTCGGCGTCAAGGCCTCCGGCGGCATCCGTGATGCTGAGGCCGCCCAGCAGATGATCGACGCTGGTGCCTCCCGCCTCGGACTCTCCGGCTCGGCTGCCGTGCTCGCCGGCTTCGAGAGCTGATCGCCGGGACTGATCGCAGGCACTGGGTCTGCAGACACAGTGCCTGCGATCAGAACCTCTGAACGACGGCGGTGGGCTGGCCCACCGCCGTCGGGGACACACACCGCTAGCGCGGTGTGCGCATCTCAGTTCGGTGCGTGCACCCCTGAACCAGGCGGACCATAATCGGTGTTGAACCCGAAGGCGCGGCGCTCGAGCTCCGGCAGCGAGGTGTTCGAAGTCGTCGAGATGTACTGCCGGATCGATCCGGTGAACTCCTTCGTCGAACTGTTGCCACCGTAGGCGTCCGTGTAGACGTATGCGGAACCACCTCTGTTGTCGACGCGGGTGTTCTGAACATAGACATCACGCTGAGCGCCGTTGAACGGTGACGCCGGGTCTGTCTGTGCCAGCGGCCTTGACATCGTCGACCACGGCCAGCCGACGGTCCTCTCTCCGAACAGCTGTGCTGTCGCCCGCGGGGCAGCTCCGTCGGCGAAGCGAGAAGGGTTGCGCACCCCGAACCACGGGTCGAAGCGCGCAATCGTCTTGCCTGCCGGGTCGGTGATGGTCGTATCCGACTCCCACAGCTCATACAGACCCCACACATCGCTCGTTTCTCTCGGTCCTTTGAGAACCTGCCTGCTGACGCACTTCCGATCTGGGATCCGCCGGGCCCCGGTTGCCGCGCCGGGCAGATCGGAACCGCCGGTAGCGACCTTCTCATTAGCGCATGTGCGGTGGTACTCATTCGGCCGGCCGTACGGAGTGATCGTCGTCACCACCACTTCGGTCCCGTCTGAGCACCGCGCGGCATAGAACAGCTCATGCGCGTTGTTGCTCAGCGCATCCTTCGAATGTGTGCCCTGATGTGTCTTCATGAGGTAGTCGCAGACGATCGCCTTGCCCGAGGCGTCGGTTGCGTAGCCTTTGCGGTCGGCGCGCACCAAGGTGACGTTGTTGCGGACGATGACCTTGTGCCCGTAGTGGTCCTCATGGCGGTGCGGAACTGTGCCGGTTTCCTCAGCGGCGACGGCCGAGACCTCGTTTGCGTAGCCGAACGGAATGCCGGTTGCTTCGCCGCCGAGCTTCTCCACAGCCCAGTCGTAGATGTCGGATGTGCGCGGATCGTCTCCGTGTTCATGACCGAACGTGCACTCCTTGCCGGTCGCAGGATCCGTGACCTTTGTCGGATGCCAGGAGTCATAGCGCTTGCCGTCTGGGCCGACGACCGTGTACGCATCGTGCAGCTCCGCCGGGCAGGTGTCGTGCTCCGAGGGCTCCCAGCCGAAGGTCTTCCGCTCGCCGTCGCCGTGCCCGTCCCCATGGCCGTCACCGTCGCCGTGCCCGTCGCCGTGACTGTCACCATCAGCATGACTGTCGCCGTGCCCGTCGCCGTGACTGTCACCATCAGCATGACTGTCGCCGTGCCCGCCGCTATGCCCCTCACGGAGTCCATCGCTGTGCCGGTCTTTGGGTGAACTGCCTCGTTTCAGCTCCGGCGCGTCACCGGCACCCTCAGCATCGTCTGCATGCTTGCCGCCGGTGTCTGCTCCCCGGGTCGGCTGCGGCGACGTCTGCTCAGTCGCAGCGGAATGCGCAGGCTCGCTGCCAGAGACTGCGATACCAGAGCTGGCCACGAGAAGTGCTGTCAGAGCTGCAGCTCCGAGGGCCGCCTTCCGTCGAATGTGCTTCACTTCCTCCTCCTTCGGTACAGCGCCAGTGCCGCGCTGCCAACGCCGATGAGCAATGCTCCTGCTGCAAGCGCGCCGGCGATCTGTGCGCCGGTGCGCGGCAGGTCGCCCCTCTGACCGTCGGCGTCTCGGTCGTCCGGGCTCCTGCTATCGTCCTCACCGCCGTCGCGGGACCCGCCGTTGTCCGTCGGGTCATCGTCAGAGCCGCCGTCATCGATATCACCGTCATCGTCTGGCTGCTGTGTCGGCTCCTCCGTCGGTGCGGGTGAGTCTGTCGGCTCTCCAGTCGGGGTGTCTGTCGGCTCTCCAGTCGGGGTGTCGGTCGGTCCCTGCGTGGGGGTGCCGGTCGGTCCCTGCGTGGGGGTGCCGGTCGGGGTGTCGGTCGGTCCCTGCGTGGGGGTGTTGGTCGGGGAGTCGGTTGGCTCTCCAGTCGGGGAGTCGGTCGGCTCTCCAGTCGGGGAGTCGGTCGGCTCTCCAGTCGGGGAGTCGGTCGGTCCCTGCGTGGGGGTGTTGGTCGGGGAGTCGGTCGGCTCCGGTTCAGGGCTGCGCGGTCCCTGCGGCGGCAGATCCGCCACCCGGACAGTCCCGATGCCGCCGATCGCATCACCACCAGCCACCAGCTGATGCCCACCACGGCCGTTCATGCCAGCGATGACACCGACTCCGCGACCCAGGCGCTCTTTCGCATTCGCGCCCTGCAGCGTCACGATGTGGTCTGCGGCAATCGCATCAGCCGATACGACTGGTGCTGTCAGCGCACGCGAGTCAATGGCCCACGCTCGGCTGGCTGCGAAGTCACCGACCACGAGCGTGCCGGAGTGGTTCGAGTGCTGTGGAGCCAGAGCAGAGACGGCGTAGCCGAAGTTCCCGGCCTCTGCGCCACCAGCGATCCACCAACCTCGATCCTCCTTGCCGGTGTAGACGGCTCTGCCGTCCACCGCCTCGGGATCGGTGCGGACGGTGTCAGTCGAAGCCGAGCCGCGCACCAGCACCGCCGCGCCACCGCGAGGACCCGTCTGCGGGTTCGACACACCATCGGCGCCGAGCAGCACATCGTCCTTTCCGTCGTTGTCGATGTCGCCGGCGGCCGCGACGGAGATGCCGAGGCGGTCGCGTCCCCTTTCAGGGCCGTTGATCGTGAAGCCTGCGAAGTCCTCGCCCAGCTTCACCTGCCCCGTCACGTCGCCAAAGACAACCCAGGCCATGCCGTGGGCGGAGTTCGCGTACCCCTCAGGGGCAGCGACGTATCCGCCGAGCACGAGGTCGGGCTTGCCGTCCCCGTTGACATCCCCGGCCGGTGTGAGAGTCGACACCCCCTGTGCCGGCGTCCCCTCGATGGTGGCGATGACGCGCTCAGAGTCGGGGATCGTGACCGTGGCGATGTCGGCGCTGCCGGCCACGATCGTCGCCAGCCCGGACCGCTGGCTGCGAGTCAGCGAGATGACGCCGATATCGTCCTTGCCGTCGCCGTTGAGGTCGGAAACGCCGGTGGCGAAGAAGCCGGTGCGGTCGTCTTCGTCGCTGGCGATGATGAACCCGCGGTCGCCGAGGTGGTCGAGCAGCACGTGCTCAGGCTCACGCCTGCCGAAGACGACGAAGACCCGGGACTCGGTGAACTGGGTGACGACGATGTCATCGATATCGTCACCGTTGACGTCTCCGGCGCAGCCGACACTGAAGCCGGTCAGCCCGCTGTCGGTGACAGGACCTTCGATGCGGATGACACCGGTGGTCGGGTCATCGAGCTGCCCGGGCTCCGCGCCGCTGGGAATGATGTAGGCGACACCGGAGGAGTCCCCTCCGAGGCGGTCCCACATCCAGGCGCTCGTGACGATATCGTCCCGGCTGTCGCCGGTGAAGTCACACGATTGCTGGGATACGGCAGACCCGGTGGCCGCGCCCGAGGCGCCGGTCCAGGTGAGGACATCATCGGCGGGTGCCGCTGCCGCAGGGGAGGCGGTTGCGGCCCACATGCCGGAGCCAGCCAGCACGAGCGCGACCGCGAAGGCCGCCGCGATGCGCCAGCGGTGAGGAGAGGGGCTGATCATGAGCTGCTTCCTGTCGGTGCCTGCACGCGGGGACAGGCAACAGGCTGCACCCACACCACTGCCAGGCAATGTTGAGGTATTACACAATGAGGTTAGCGTTGCCTAAATGCGAAGCGATGCTGATGTGAGCAGTCTCACTCGGGAGAGGGAGCCCGGCTGTGGGGCAGCAAGAGCCAGCAAAGAGCCAGCACACCGGCGGAGGGAGCCATGCTCACGCGTGTGCTGAATGGCTACGCGCGCAATCGGCTCACAGCCGGAAATACAGCTGCAGGTCTGCCCTCATCTGTTCCAGCCGCGCACGAGCTGTCTCGATCTCTGCGAACGTCCCGACCGCTTCGAGATAGCACTTGAGCTTCGGCTCGGTGCCTGATGGACGGATGATGACCCGGTCGCCGGCGGCACTCAGCAGCATGATCCCGTCCGTCGGCGGCAGCTGCGGTGATCCCTCAGCCAGGTCGATCACCTCGGTGACGTCATGGCCTGCCAGCTGCTCAGGCGCTGCCGCTCGCAGCCGGGCCATCGCCTCTCCGATGAGCGAGGTGTCCGTCAGCCGGAACGTCAGCGGCCGGGTGACGAATGCCCCGTCACGCCTGCGGACGCGTTCGAGCTCGTCGTCCACGCTGCGGCCCCGCTGAGCCAGTGCCGAGACGAGCGAGGCGAACACGACACCGGCTGAGATGCCGTCCTTGTCGCGCACCATCTGCGGATCGACGCAGTAGCCAAGCGCTTCCTCGTAGCCGAAGGCCACACCGGGGACCCGGGAGATCCACTTGAAGCCGGTGAGCGTGGCCGCATGCTCCAGCCCATGGGCTCTTGCCGCAGCAGCGAGTGCGCGCGAGGACACGATCGAATTGGCCAGCACGGCGCGGTGTTCCGGAGTCTGCGCAGCGCTCGCTTCAAAGCGAGCGGCGATGTGCTCACCGAGCAGCAGACCCACCTCGTCACCGGTCAGCTGCCGCCAGCCGCCGGCGCCTCCAGCCGCACCGACAGCAGCACGTCCAGCAGCGCCAGCCGAACCGCCTGCTGCAGCGCCGGGGTCAGCACCTGCAGCCGGGCGCACCGGAATCGCTGCTGACATGCGGTCGGCGTCCGGGTCGTTGGCGATGATGAGATCGGCACCGACCTCATCAGCCAGCGCGATCGCGGCATCGAGGGCGCCGTCCTCCTCGGGATTGGGGAAGGTTACCGTCGGGAAGTCCGGGTCCGGCTGCTCCTGCGCGGCCACCGCATGGACATCATCGAAACCGGCGCGCTGAAGTGCCGCGCGCATCGTCGCCCCGCCGACTCCGTGCAGGCTCGTGATGACGATCCGCAGCGGTGCCGTGCGCACCGCACCCAGCTGCTGGCCGAGCGCATCGATCGAGGAGAGATAGTCCTCCACGATCTGCTCATTGACCGTTTCCCAGCCGGACTCGGCCCGCGGGGTGTCAGCGACCGTGGCGATCCCGGCGATATGGGCGGCGATGAGGTCATCGAAAGGCGGGACGATCTGCGCACCGGCCCCCGCCTCGGCGGCGGCAGCAGCCTGAGCATCACCCTGTCGCTCCAGGACCACCTGGAGGGGGCGGGCGCCGAGGTAGACCTTGTACCCGTTGTCCTGCGGCGGATTGTGGCTGGCGGTCACCATGACCCCGGCATCGGCATCGAGGTGCCCGAGGGCGAAGGCGAGCACGGGTGTTGGCAGCTGCTCCGGCAGCAGCAGTGCCTGTCCGCCGGCAGCTGTGACGACGGCGGCGGTGTCGCGGGCGAAATCGGCTGAGCCGTAGCGGGCATCGCAGCCGATGACGACCCGGAACCCCTCACCGAGGGTCTCGCGCAGGAACCCAGCGAGCCCTGCAGCTGCGCGAATGACGACCGCCCGGTTCATCCGGTTCGGCCCGCCCCCGAGCGCCCCGCGCAGACCGGCGGTGCCGAAGGTCAGGGGAGCGGCGAACCGGTCCTCAAGCTCGGCGACCGCGGCGGGGTCGCCCGCTGCGCCGTCCGACCCGATGGCGGCCTCCAGCAGTGAGGTCAGCTCCGTGCGGGTCTGCTCATCGGGGTCATCGGCGATCCAAGACCTGACGATTTCTGCGTCGAAGCCCTCAGTGAACACCGTTGGCGCGGGTGGCTGCGGGGGCTCGGTGGGCTGCGGAGGCTGGGCGGTGCTCATCAGTCCTCCTGGGCGATCGCGCCAACGATCTCGGCGAGGAGCCGCGAGATCCGCGGGCCGGCGGCCCTGCCAGCGGCGATGACCTCGGAGTGGTCGAGCGGCTCGGCGCTGACCCCAGCGGCGAGGTTGGTGACAAGCGAGATGCCAAGGATCTCAAGCCCGGCTTCACGGGCGGCGATCGCCTCGAGAGCGGTCGACATGCCGACGAGGTCGGCGCCGAGCACACCGGCCATCCTCACCTCAGCCGGGGTCTCATAGTGGGGCCCGCGGAACTGGGCGTACACGCCCTCGGGCAGGTCACTGTCGATCGAGCGGGCGAGCTCACGCAGCCGCGAGGAGTACAGGTCGGTCAGGTCGACGAACGTCGCGCCCTCCAGCGGGGAGGCGGCGGTGAGGTTGATGTGATCGGAGATGAGCACCGGGGTGCCGGGGCCCCATTCCTCGCGCAGCCCGCCGCAGCCGTTGGTGAGCACGAGCGTCTGGCAGCCGGCGGCAGCTGCGGCGCGCACACCGTGGGCGACAGCACGCACGCCGCGGTCTTCGTAGAAGTGGGTGCGGGCTCCGAGCACGAGCGCATGCTTGGCCTCAGCGCCGGTGCCGATGCGCAGGGTGCGCAGAGTGCCGCCGTGACCGGCGACGACAGGGGGGTGGAAGCCGGGCACCTCGGCGGCCGGCACCTCGGAGATGGTCTCACCGATGAGCTCGGCGGCCTCACCCCAGCCCGAGCCCAGGACGAGGGCGATGTCGTGGTGGTCGATGCCGGCAGCGTCGTTGAGGACGGTGGCTGCCTGCTTGGCGGCGGCGGTAGGATCGCTGATGTGTGAGTTGCTCATAACCTGAGATTATCAGCGGCGATCCGCGCACGCCGGAATCGAGGAAAGGAACGCGCCCATGCACATCCGCCCTTTCGCCGACGGTGACGATCTGCGGCTCAACGACGTCCTGCACGACGCCGCGAACCCTGCTGAGCATGCCGCCCGCAACCTCTTCCGCGCCGACTCCGAGGCCCCGCTCACCCGCTGCGTCGTCGCCTCGCTTGACGACGAGGCTCCCGGGGGTGCTGCCGGCGCCGGAGCCGAGGTGCTCATCGGCGCCGCGGCGATCGCCGCCTCCCCAGCACATCCTTATCGCGCGTGGGCGCACGTCGAGGTCGCAGAGCCTGAACGCCGCCGAGGCGTCGGCGCCGCCCTGCTCGAAGCCGCGCGCGAGGCGGTGGCTGGGACCGATCTCGTCGACCTGCCGCTGCGCGGCCGGGTCGCTGCCGGTTCCGTGGGTGCGGCCGCAGCCGCTGCGCTGGGCGCCGAGGTGCTGTTCACCACCCGCGTCATCCAGGTCAAGCCCTCCGCCCTCGGCGGGCTCGGCGCCAACCGGCTGGAGGACTTCGAGGTCACCGCCACCGGTTCGGTGGCGCTCACGCAGGCGTTCGCTGCCTGGTATGCCGGCGTCAATGCGGCCGATCCTGCTGCAGAGATGTCGATCGGCGAGGTCAACCGCCGCTTCCTGTCCGAACCGACAGGTGCCCACGGTGCTGCCCTCATGCGCCGTGACGGCGAGATCTCGGCCTTCGCGGTGTCCTACCCGCACGAGGACGGTGCGACCGAGCTGACGCTCGCCGCCGCTTACGACGGCAAGATCGGCCTCGCCAACCGCGGTGAGAACGCCGCTGAGTTCACCGTCGACCGCAATGATCCCGGCTTCCAGGCCGGCCTGGAGGACACCGGCGCACTGCTTGCCCGTCTGTCGACCGACACCGAGGTCGTCGTCGAGGTGACCGACGAGATGCCGGTCGTCTCCGAGCTCATGGACGGCCTCATCTCCGCAGGTGTAGCCGAGGTGCTCTACACCTACGAGACGATCTCGCTGTCCTGAGCCGCTGATTCGCTGGGCGGAGCGGCTGACTCGCTGGGCGGAGCGCTCGAACGTTCGTCCTCGGCTGCGTCGGGGCCGCTGAAGCTCTGCCGACAGCGGTGTGATGCGCGCGCGTCGCCGACGTCCACCGGCAGCGCGAGCGTCCCGGAGATGAACCACGCCCAGCCTGCCGGCGGCAGCGGCAGATCACGCACTCCCAGTGCCGACAGCTCAGCCTGTTGGCGCAGCCCGAGCAGCAGCCGCGGTCCCGTGGTTGTCAGGGCCTGCAGCGGCGAACTGTACGGCAGCTGCGCGGTGAGCGGGAAGCTGAGCGCACAGACGTCCGCGGCTGCCGCCTGCGCAGCCGCAGCCGGATCGGCGGTGTGCGCATCGATGAGCGCTGTGATCTCGGGGCCGCGGCCGGCCTCCGGTGGTGCGGCCAGCGCTGTGAGCACCGTCCGACACAGTTCATCGGGCCCACGGACGCTGAGGACAGCTCCGTCGATTTCCGGCACCCATGCGACCTCTTCACCCAAGGGACCACGCCCGAGCCGGAAGGACATCGCCTCCTCTTCCCGCTGAAACCCGAGGATGCTCCCAGACCCAACCCGCGCACCAGACCCAAGCAGCGGCCCGAGCGCGGAGGCGCCACCATCCCCGGCCACCGCCTCGGGTGCGGGGCGCACGAGCTGCACCGCAACGCCCTCAGTCGCATTGCTCGGCGCGGGACGGCTGCGTGCCACCGGCCCGAGGACGACGGCCCGACCCGGCGGCCAGCGGCCGGCGAAGCGCCCAGCCGGCAGCCCGAAATGCAGGGAGTCCTGCGCATCGGCGGTCGGGAACACGATCCGCGTCGGCGCGCGCGAGGCGACAGGGGAGTGGAGGAAGCGGCGCCCGGCCGCGATGACGAACAGCGGCGCAGACGAACCGCCGGCCGTGAGCAGCTGGGCGAGCCGGTCGAGGCGCCGCGAACCCTCGTGCCGGGCGGCCAGGGCGTCGTAGTCGTCGATGCACAGGCAGACCTCCGCCAGGGAGAGCGCGCCGAGGTCGAACAGCGCCAGCAGGTACTCCAAGGTCCATGGTTCGTCGTGGCAGAAGGTGAGGAAGCCCGTGCCGCCGGCCGGGCCCGAGCTGTGTGCCGCCGATGCGGACAGCAGTACCACCTTCCGGCCGGAGGCTGCTGCCGCCTGCGCGCAGCGCAGCACCGCGCTGGTGGTGCCGGAGCCGGAGCCACCGGTGATGATGACGGAGCCGTCGCGGTCTGGATCGTACCGCCAGGGCTCTGACACTCCGTCATCGGGGAAGTCGAGGATCCCGAGCCGCGCCGCATCACCGTCCTCAGCGGCCTGCTCCGACAGCGGCGGTGGGATCACCCGATGCGGTGGCGGCAGAGCTCGCGCCGTCTGCTGCGAGCCGGCCACGATGGCGGCGATCGTGAGAGCCGGCGGCGCTGGCGGCGGATAGCAGCTTATGCGGATGCTGCCGCTCAGCGCGCGGACCTCGCCTGCTCGGGCAGGGAACAGCGTCCACTGCACCTCGCAGCACTGCGGCAGCGGTGCGTCATGCGGCTTCGCGAGCTCGTCCGTTTCGCCGACGTCGATGGTGGCGGTGCGGAACGGGGCCGGCGGGCCGCCGTCGCTGAGGTACCCGAAGCCAGGCTGCTCGGGCGGAATGGCAGCGGCGTCCTCACAGTCGATGACCTCGCGCGAGTCGATGCCATCGCGCACCCGCAGCGCGATGCGCAGATTGATGTTCGCCTTCATGCGCGGGGTGACGATGCCGGCCGGCCGCTGCGTGGCCAACACGACGTGGATGCCCAGTGAGCGCCCCACCGCCGTGAGCGATTCCAACACCTCGGTGCCGGATGGGTGTTCGGTGATGAGTGCGTGGAACTCGTCGATGATGACGACGAGGCGCGGCAGCCGCTGTGCACGCGCGCAGCCTTCTGGACGAGCGCGTGTTCGGAGATCGGCATCGGCCCGCAGGCTGGCATTGAAGGTTTCGATGTCCGCGGCGCCGTGTTCGGCGAGGAGACGCTCGCGGCGCAGGATCTCGGCGCCGAGGTTGCGCAGCGTGCGCATGCCGGCAGCCGGGTCGAGATTGCTCACCACCGCATCGGTGTGCGCCATCTCCTGAAACGGGGCGAACGCCGCGCCGCCCTTGAAATCGATGAGCACGAACCGCAGCTCGGCACTCGTGAACCGGGCAGCAAGCGATGCGATCCATGTCTGCAGCAGCACCGACTTTCCGCTGCCGGTCGTGCCTGCCAGGAGCGCATGCGGGCTCGCGGTGAACAGGTCGATGAGCACTGGACCGGACGGGCCGAGCCCGAGCGGCACAGCCGAGCTGCGCGAATCCGGGACTGCCGAGTGGCATGCAGCGGGCGCAGCTGAGCCGGCCCCGTCGGCTGTGATCCCTGACATCCCGAACTGTGCGAGCAGCTCGCCAAGCGTGCTCTCCTGCTGCCAGTCAGCCACCGGAGGCTGCCATGCCCGGTTGATCGTGAGGAACCGCTCAGCACGCATGCGCGTCGGCTCGATCTCGCCGGTGAGCGGGCGCGGCAGCGAAGCTGGAGCGGCCGCTGGGATCTGCAGCTGTGCTCTGCCCTCTGAATCGAGGTCGAGCAGCACCGCTTCGACCTCCCTTACCACATCACCAGCCGGGCCGATCCTCACCTCCCACTGCGCAGGGTTCGCGAGCCGAGCGAGCACGTCCACATGCGCATGCTCGTCAGAACCCGGCCCTGCAGAACCCGGCCCCGCAGAACCCGGCCCCGCAGAACTCGGCTTGATGGAACCCTTCCCCGACGTCTGCAACACGTGAGCGGGCGCGTCTGATCTCAGCGCCACAGCGGCCAGCTCCGGACACACCTCACGCAGCTGCGCTTCTGCCAGCCTGACGGGCACCCCGCGCGCAAGCAGCTGAACCAGGACAGCGCGCAGCACTGCGGCCACCTGGTCGTGTGGGCCGGTGATCTGCAGCTGCTGCTGGGTGAGATCGAGAACGAGGGGTGCGGACTCCGTGCGAGAGAAATGACGCTGACCGAACGTCGCTCCGCTGTCGAGCATCTTCCGCAGCTGCTGCTCTTCGAGCAGGGCAAGCGGATCGCGCTCCGAAGCCGGTGGAGCATGCGGAGAGTCAACCGGAATGCGGTCGATGCCGCCGGGCAGCAGGGCCGGTCCGAGACCGATGACCGTCTGACCGCCGCTGAGCCTGCGCCGGTGGCTCCGGTCGAGAGCCCTGCGATCGGCAGCGTCACGGCGACGGAGGCAATCGCGCACCGCAGCACGGTAGTCACGGCAGGACGCCAGCACATCGCGGCGATACCGGCGCCGTCCGGTGATGAACATGATGCCGGCCGTGACTGGGCCGGAGACGCTGAAGAGCAGGAACATCCACATCTTTGTGAAGACCGCGAGGAGGATGCCGATGACGATCGGGGCAGCATACATGAGCCACGACGGTGCCCGAGGTCGGGCGACTGCTGCTACCCGCGGCCAGCTGACCCGGCCGGTGGCCGGTTCGCCGGGACCGGCTGCCGCATCTGCTCCCGGCTGTGCGGCGGGCGGCACGCGTGCCTGCGGCGGAATGATCCGCGCTGCTGTGCTGCCGAATCCGGTGAGTGTGGCAGCAGTTCCCAAGGGGATGCTGCGCACTCCGCTGGATTCACTCACCTGCAAGCCCGAGGGCGCGTTGCTCACGCTCAGCAGCTCGCGTGAGAGATACGGATCGGCGATGCCGACATCTGCTGCCGGAGTTCGGCCCATTGTCCACGCGCCGATCGGCAGCGGGTGGGCGAAACCCGAATCCGGGCCGGTGAGGTACTCGATGATGCCGGTGCGCTCGGCCGGCAGCGAGGACACCGGAGCGAAGGGATCTGTGGCCGGTGCCGGCTGCGGAGCAGGATGCGGTGCCGCCAGTGCGGCTTCACCGCCAGGCCTAGCGTCGAAGATGATGAGGGTTGCGGCAGCGGCCTGCGCCCACGTTCGCCACGGGTCCGACAGCCGAGGCGGCGGCACTGCCCCGCAGGGAACGAACCGCGGCTGCCCTGTCAGATGCTGCAGGCCGACCTGCGGGAGGAAATCGTCGAGGAAAGCGCCGAGCACGGTTTCTGCGCTCGGCCGCCCGGTGGCAGTGACACGGGCGCTGTGCACACTGAACTCGGCGATGACGTAGACGATTCCACTCGGCATGCCAGCACGCTAGATGCGGCGGGGCCACTGCCGGCGCCACGCGCGCAGACCTGTGGACACGCTGTCCCGTCCACACCCGGACGACCACAGTCACCGATCGCGCCGCCGCGTCACGGATGGCGCCGCCGTGTCACGGATCGCGCCGCGTCACTCGTCGAGGCGCCGTGTCACGGATCGCGCTGCCGTGTCACGGATCGTGCCGCGTCACTCGTCGAGGCGCAGCCCTCCGCGCGAGACAGCAGAGGCTTCCAAAGGAATGCCGTCGGATACGAACGGGGAGAGCGCAAGCGGTCGGAACCGGGTGCTGATCGTGACCTCGACATTGGTCGCATCAACAGCCTGCCCGCGCACCCGCACCTGCTGGAACCGGTCGGAACGCGGCACTTTCCGAAGGAAGTCATGGGCCCGAGCCTGCACCTCGGCGTCGGAGAACTCAATGCGGGGACCGTCCCCGCGATACGAGGGCTCAAAGCTGTCGGCCGCGCTCAGCGCCGCGGAATCGGCCAGCGCGTAGAGCTTGCGATGTGCCAGGTAGATGTCACTGACGACGACAGCGAGGAAGATCAGCGTCAGACCGATCGCCGTGAATCCGATCGCCAACGGCGTGATCGAGCCCTCGTCCCCGTCGAGGCGGTGGCTGCGACCGCCGCCGAGGCGCCGGTCCTGTCGGCTGAGCAGCCGCCTTATCCTTCCCCTCTCGAGCTTCATCGCCCTTCTGAGCATCATCGCCCTCCTGCGCCGTGATGCGGGTAGATGACATCGGAATGCTCCGCTGTCACCGTGATGTGCGGGGTCCGCTTCGCTCCGAAGATCGCCGGCACGCCCGGCACCGGAATGCGGGCCGACACATGTGCGGTGACGATGTCACCAGGCTCAGTGCACGAGTCCGAGCAGCGCAGAATCACCTCATAGCTGGCGTCCTCGACGCCGAAATCAGCGAAGTGCAGCTCCGCCAGCGCATCGGCCCGCGCCTGCGCTGACTCGGGATGCTCGGCTGCCACCCGTGCAGCGTTGATCGCGGTGGTGCTCGTCGCATAGGATCCGGCCTGCAGGTGGCCGAGAGTGAGGATCAGATAGACGAGCGGAATGAGGAGCACGACCGAGGCGAAGATGAACTCGATCGGCGCGGTGCCTGCATCATCAGCGAGCCTGCGGCGCAGAAGTGACAGCCTGCGGTGCAGCGCACGCAGGCTGCCGGACCCTGTGCAGATGTTTCGGCGGCTCATCCGTTGATGTCCTCGACAAGGGCACGGCCGCTGAGCTCCCATGTGCCGGTGGGGCCGAGCAGCCCGATGACCGGCACCGGCGTGGTGACCGTGACGGTGACGATGTCCTCACCGCTGTGGCGGCCGTAGTCGACTTCGATCCGGTCAGCGTAGCGGCTGCTGACCGAGGTGCTGATGAGCTGTGCGGTCAGCTCAGCTCCCTGCTGGCCGGTGGCATCGGGACGCGCCGCAAGGCGGGCACCGGCCACCGCCGAGTCGATGACGGTGTTGCGCACATGCAGCGCCAGGCCGAGCTGGATGACGGCGAGGAAGACGAGGCTCAGCAGCGCAGAGACCATGACGAACTCCGCGACCGCCACACCGGCATCGCTGCGCCGACGGGCGCTGCAAACCGGCGCCAGCGCTGCCGACCCTGCTGACACCTCGGGCACGGTCATCCGCCGGTTCCGCGGACCTTCGACATCGAGTCTTCGAACATCGTCGTGAACGCTTCGCCAGCCAGTGCCCAGAGCGCGACAACAAGCCCTGCCGTCATCATGGTGATGAGAACCCACCCGGGCACATCGCCGCGGTCGGGACTGGTCTCCCGGTTGCCGCGTTCAGTGCGTCCGGGAAGGTCGGCGAAGGGGTCGATGACGAAGGCGACGAACAGCAGGTGCCATGTCGTCCATCGCCGGCTGCCGGCGCCGCTGCGCGCGCATGCGCTGCTGTGCTCCGGTGTGCGGGTGGGGATGGTCATGAGTTTCTCCTTTTCATCTGTGCCGCTTCCGTGCGGCGGGGACCGAGGTGCTCGATCCGCGGTGTGGGATGGATGTGCGTTGCAGCTGTGGGCAGCTTTCAGCAGTTCAGTTGTTCAGTAGTTCAGATTGAGCACCGCCAAAGAGGGGAAGACCGCGAATAGGACAGTGATGGGAAGCACGAAGATGACCACCGGCACCAGCATCCCGACTTCCTTCTTGCCACTGAGCTCCATGAGCTGCCGTCGGCCCTCATCGCGCACGTCGCTGGCTTGGGCGCGCAGCACCTCGGACAGGGGTGTGCCGCGGGCGATCGCCACAGCCATGCCGTCGACGAACTGCGCGATCGACTGGATTCCGGTGCGTTTGCCGAGGTTGTCGAGCGCCTCGACGAGGGGAGTGCCGGTGCGGGCCTCCGCCAGGGTGTAGGCCAGTTCGCGGCTGAGCTCGCCCTCTGTGGCCCGGCAGGCCCGGTCGAGCGCGTCGATCGTGCCTTCGCCTGCGGTGATCGACAGGGCGAGCAGCTCGGCGATCGTCGGGAATTCCGCGAGGATCCGCGCTTCGCGCTGCCGGACCCGATGCGAGAGCCACCAGTCGTTGAAGAGGTGCCCGCCGACCGCTCCGAAGCCCAGGCAGAGAAGGACGATGGCGGGGTTCGGCCCGCGGCTGATGGATACCGCGGCCGCCATGAGCGCGCCAGCGCCGAACCCGCCGGCGATGAGCAGCAGCTGGCGGGCCCGGAACCGCTCGACGGTCTCCTCGACCCCGAGCCTGTCGAGGCGCGCTTTGATACCTGCGTGTGTCGTCAGCCGGGAGGTCAGCCACGCTCCGCTGCGGTTGAGCCACGAGACGAGGATGCCGCGCACACCGGCGTCAGCGGGTTCGGGCTCGGCGAACAGCGAGGCGAGGCGCGGCTGATCGCGCAGATACGGCGCGATCCGATCCGCCAGGGTGATGCGATTGAAGATCGGCCAGCTGGTGACGAAGAACGCCAGCGACAGCCCGAGGATGAGGCCGGTGCCGATGATGACAGCCGGATGCGTCGGATCGAAGCGCAGGGAGCCGAGCGGGCCGAAGTGCATGTCGAAGGGCATCGCGACCACTCACCTCAGCACCCGGGGCTCAGCCGGCAGCCGGCCGATCCGCTTCATGACGGTGTACGCCACCAGCGAGACGAGCAGCCCGCAGAGCAGCAGCAGAGTGCCGGTCGTCGAGTTGTAGGCCTGCGCGGTCTCCGGGCGGGTGGCCAGCAGCGCGAGCACCACCCACGGAGCCGCCACAGCAAGCCGAGCGCCGGTGACCGTCCAGCTCTGCCTGGCCTGCATCTCGGCGCGGGTGCGGGAGTCGTCGCGGAGGAAATGGCTGAGCGTCTTGAGCATGGTGCCCAGATCGGTGCCGCCGACCTCCCGCGTGACGGCGAGTGCGGCGACGATCCGGTCAGCGACCGGGTCGGCGCAGGCGGATTTGAACGCGGTCAGCGCCATGGAGAAGGAGCCGGTCGCCCGATACTCCTCGGCGAACACAGCGAACAGCGGGCGCAGCGCCTCGGGACCGCGCTGGGACAGGCCGCCGAGCGCCTCGGGCAGCGCCAGCCCGGCACGGATGCCGGAGTTGAGGTGGTCGATCGCCTCCGGCCACAGCGCACGCCGGGCCACCGTGCGGGAGCGCGCCCGATGCCGCACCGCATAGTACGGCACGAGCGAGGCGAAGAACGCGAAGCAGGCGGCGATGCCGATCGCGTTCGTCACTGCATAGGCGATGAGGAAGACGACGCCGCCGGCCGCCAGCCCGCCGAGCACGAGGTGGTAGGGCCGCAGCCGAGGCAGACCGGCGGTGGTGAGCATGTCCTGGGCATCGCGGATGAAGCGCGGCGGATTCGACTGCCGCGGCGGGGTCTCCCAGCATGACCACCAGATGAGGAACAGGCCCATGCCGATGCCCAGACCGCACAGCGCCCCGCTCAGTGAGGTCGTCATCGCCGATCACGCTGCCTCGAGCACGGAGTGGATGTCGTGGCCGAGCTGTGCGAAGCGCTCGCCGAGGTGGCTGTAGCCGCGGCCGCGCACGAGGCGCCGGTCCGGTGTGGAGGTGAAGACGGTCTCCAGTTCGATGACCTCGCCTTCGATGCCGCCGGGCACCGCGGCGATCTCCTCGACGCGGCGCTGGCCGCTGCGGTCCAAGCGCATGTGGACGACCAGGTCGATGCAGCTGGCGACCGTCGGCGTGACGAACGAGGAGGTGATGTTCGGGCCGGCCAGCAGCGGCAGGGTCACAAGCTTCGTCACTGCAGAGCGGGCGGAGTTCGCGTGTATCGATCCCATGGACGGAAGCCCCGCGTTCATCGCCACGAGGAGGTCGAAGCTCTCGGCCTCGCGCACCTCGCCGACGATGATCCGGTCCGGACGCATCCGCAGCGCCTCCTTGACGAGGTTGCGCAGCGTCACCTCGCCGGTGCCCTCCAGAGAGGCCTGCCGGCACTGCATCGGCACCCAGTCGCGGGAGGGCACGGAGAGTTCGAAGACCTCCTCGCACGTCACCACCCGGTCGCGGACGGGGATGGAACCGGTGAGCGAGTTGAGCATCGTCGTCTTGCCTGCCTGTGTGGCCCCGGAGACGAGGATGTTGGCCCCTGCCTCGACGGCGATGGACAGGAACTTCGCCGCCGCCGAGGTGAGGGTCCCGAGCGCGACGAGATCGTCGAGGCTGCGCGTGCGAGTGATGAATTTGCGGATGTTGACCGCCGGATGGGCGCGCGTGATGTCCGGCAGCACGACGTGCAGCCGGGATCCGTCGGGGAGGGAAGCGTCGACGAACGGGCTCGACAGATCGACCCGGCGCCCGGTGGTGCGCAGCATCCGCTCGATGAGCTCGTCGACCTCTTCAGCGGTGAGCATCGTCGTCGTCAGCTCGCTCACTCCGCGACGGGAGACGAAGACCGTCGACGGCGAATTGAGCCAGATCTCTTCGACCTCGGGATCATCGAGGTACTGCTGCAGCGGGCCGAACCCCGACACCTGGTCGAAGATCTCCCGGCATGTCTGCTCGACGTCGGCGAGCAGGGGAAGGGAGCCCGCCAAGGTCCTCTCGTCGTAGTCGTGGACCGCCTGAACGACAAGCTCCCGTGTGGGAACCGGTTCGGTCCGCGGGTCGATGCCGCGTTTGCGGATCTCTTCGCGAACCTCAGCGGCGATGAGCTCTGCTGCGTTCATCTCTGCGTCCTTGTGTCCTTAGGTACTCGAGGGGAGGGGAAAGAATGTGCTCTGCATCACATAATCGGATGCCAATCAAACTAGTCGGAGTTTCCCAGGGTTTCAAGAGGAAGTGAGCAGGTTGTGGACAAACGGCTCTTCGCCCCGCTTGTCCACAGCCGCCGATTCGCGCGTTGCGCCGAACCTCGTGTCGCACGCACACGTGCGCACTGCGGTTTCTGCGATGCACTACGCTAGGGAGCACTATGGCCATTGACTTTTCTTCCGAGATCGCTGCCCTCAAACAGACGTACGCCTCGATCCGCGATGTCTCCGACATCGACCAGCTGCGCTCCGAGGTCGCAGAGCTGACCGAGGCTGCGGCGGCGCCGGACCTGTGGGACGACCCGGATGAGGCCCAGCAGGTGACCTCGAAGCTGTCCCACCGCCAGGGGCACCTGGAGAAGCTGGAGAAGTTCGACTCCCGCATCGAGGACGTCGAGCTGCTCGTCTCGATGGCTGAGGACGAAGACGATGCCGACACCCTCGCCGAGGCGGAGGAGGAGATCGCCAAGCTGCGCCGCGAGCTCGACTCCCTGGAGATCGCCACCCTGCTGTCCGGTGAGTACGACGAGCGCGCCGCTGTCATCACGGTCCGTTCGGGTGCCGGCGGCGATGATGCCACCGACTTCGCCCAGACGCTGACCCGCATGTACATCCGCTGGGCTGAGAGCAAGGACTACAGCGTCCAGGAACTCGACACCTCGTACGCGGAGGGTGCTGGCGTGAAGTCGGCGACGATCCAGATCAACGCCCCCTATGCCTACGGCACGCTCTCGGTCGAGGCCGGCACGCACCGGCTCGTGCGCATCAGCCCCTTCGACTCGAATGCCCGCCGCCACACCTCGTTCGCGGCCGTCGAGGTCATCCCGCTCATCGAAGCGACCGACCACATCGAGATCGACGAGAACGATCTGCGCATCGACGTCTACCGCTCCTCGGGTCCCGGCGGCCAGTCGGTCAATACGACCGACTCGGCTGTGCGCATCACCCACCTGCCCACCGGCACCGTGGTGAGCATGCAGAACGAGAAGTCCCAGATCCAGAACCGTGCCGCTGCGATGCGCGTTCTGCAGTCCCGCCTGCTGCAGCTCAAGCACGAGGAGGAGGAGCGGGAGAAGAAGAACCTCGCCGGCGACATCAAGGCCAGCTGGGGCGACCAGATGCGCTCGTACGTCACGCACCCGTACCAGATGGTCAAGGACCTGCGCACCGGGCACGAGGAGTCGAACCCGCCGGCCGTCTTCGACGGCGAGATCGACGGCTTCCTCGAAGCCGGCATCCGGTGGCGCAAGGAGCAGCAGAAGGCAGCCGCAGCCGAGGCGGAACTCGCCTGATTGCCCCGGCCCGAGGTGTCCTTCCGAGCCGCGGAGCCGTGAGCCTCACACGCAACGGTGAGCGACTCGCCTAAGCAGGTGCGCGCAATGCCGGTGAGAAGTTCGTACAGTGGGAGCGATTGCCACTGTCCCTCTGCGATTGCGAACCTCTCTTGATTACCTTCGAATCGGTCACCAAAGTCTACGATTCCAAGGCTCAACCAGCCCTGAACGACATCTCCTTCACGGCCGAGGCCGGGGAATTCGTCTTCCTCGTCGGCGCCTCGGGTTCGGGCAAGTCGACCGTCATCCGGCTGGTGCTGCGCGAAGAGACCCCCACATCAGGGCGGATCCGCGTGGCCGGCAAATCTGTGGTGAAGATGCCGTCGTGGCGTGTGCCGTACCTGCGGCGCAATATCGGCACGGTGTTCCAGGACTTCCGCCTGCTGCCGAACAAGACCGTCTTCGACAATGTCGCCTTCACCCTGCACGTCATCGGCAAGACACGGGCGGCGATCTCCACGCTCGTGCCCGATGTGCTCGAAACCGTCGGCCTCGAAGGCAAGCAGAAGCGCTATCCGCACGAGCTCTCCGGTGGTGAGCAGCAGCGAGTGGCGATCGCCCGCGCGGTCGTCAACAAGCCGGCGATCCTCCTCGCTGATGAGCCCACCGGAAACCTCGACCCGGTCACCGGTGACGAGATCATGGAGGTCCTGCAGCGGATCAACAATGCCGGCACGACAGTGCTGATGGCCACCCACGACGGCGATATCGTCAACCGGATGAGCCGCCGGGTCATCGAGCTGAGGAATGGCACGATCATCCGCGACGATGAGCACGGCAGCTACGGAGTGAGCGCATGAGAGCATCCTTCATCCTCTCCGAGACTTGGAACGGCCTGCGCCGGAATCTGTCGATGGTCGTCTCGGTCATTCTCGTCACCTTCGTCTCTCTGCTCTTCGTCGGCGCAGCTGCGCTGCTGCAGATGCAGATCTCAGGCATGAAGGACTACTGGTACGACCGTGTGCAGGTGGCGATCTTCCTCTGCCCGCCGGACTCGGCTGCTCCCACCTGCGCGGCAGGCGAGGCGACTGAGGAGCAGAAGCAGCAGATCGAGACGGCGCTGGAAGGCGCGGACCTCGATCCCTATGTCGAAGACGTCATCTTCGAGGACAAGGCGATGGCCTACAAGCTGTTCCAGGAGCAGTTCGAAGGCACCTCGCTGGAGGGCACCATCCCCGAAGACCAGATGCAGGAGTCGTACCGGGTCAAGCTCGCCGATGCCGAGCAGTACCAGATCATCAACGAGTACTTCTCCGCGACGCCCGGCGTTGAGGAGGTCGTCGACCAGAACCAGCTGCTCGATCAGCTGTTCTCCGTCATGAACGTGATGACGGCGATCGCGATCGGCATCGCGGCGATCATGCTGCTGTGCGCGGTGCTGCTCATCGCCACCACGATCCGGCTCTCAGCGTTCTCCAGACGGCGCGAGACCGGCATTATGCGGCTGGTCGGCGCTTCGAACATGTTCATCCAGCTGCCGTTCGTGCTCGAAGGCGTCATCGCTGCAGCGATCGGATCCCTGCTGGCAGCCTGCGGATTGGCTGTGATCGTGCACTTCGGTGTCAGTGGTTGGCTACAATCGCAGTTGTCGAGCTTCGATTTGGTCTCAGTTGCGGATGTCGCGCTCATCGCGCCGTTCCTGGTGCTCGTGGGTGTCATCATGGCTGGGGGCTCATCGCTCATCACCTTGCGCCGGTACATGAAGGTCTGAGTAGGAGAGATGCTGAAGACAAACGGACGGATCCTTCCCTCGCTGCTGCTTGCAGTGGTCGCCGTGCTGCTGACGCTGCTCCTGCCGATGGAGATGGCTGTGGCGAATCCGCGCGAGCAGAAGAACCGCATCGATAAGCGCGTTGAGGAGCTGCAACAGGAGTTCCGCGATCTCGACGACGATCTCGCCCGCACGATCGCGGAGAAGGAAGCGGCTGAAGATGAGCTGCCCGGAGCGGAGGAAGCGCTTGCGCAGGCGCAGGACGAGCTCGAAGAGGCGCAGCGCGAAGACGAGGAGCTCGGTGCCCGTCTGACCTCGGCAGAGAACGCCCAGAGCGGTCTGCAGGATGACATCGACGAAGGCGAAGCAGCCCTGGAGGAGAAGCAGAAGTCGGTCACCAAGATCGCCCGCCAGGCGTATCAGAACTCGGGTGTCACCTCGGATGTGGCGATGCTGCTGCAGATGGCGAACAAGCAGGACGGCGCATCAGGCGCGACCCGCGTCGACTCAGCAGTGCGCTCGCAGCAGCGCAGCATCACGCAGCTGTCCGAACAGCGCTCCCTCAACATGAACAACAAGGACCGCCTCGACGCGGTCACCGACGAGATCTCCGACCTGAAGGAAGAGGCTGCGAAGGTCGTGCTGCGCAAGGAAGCAGCCGAAGCCGACGCAAAGCAGAAGCGCGACGACCTCGATGAGCTCATCACCACAAAGGATGCGGCGTCCAAGCGGATCGAGAACAGCCGCGCGGAGACCGAACGGCAGCTGGAGGAGCAGAAGGCCGAACAGGACCGGCTGGCGAAGGAAGTCGAGGACTGGGAGAAGGAGCAGGAGGCCAAGGGCCTGCCCACCGGCAACGGCGATCTCGTCAACCCTGCGCAGGGCTTCCCTGTCACCTCGCCGTTCGGCTACCGCATTCACCCGATCTCCCGAACCCGGAAGCTGCACACCGGTACGGACTTCGGCATGCCCTGTGGTTCGCAGGTGCGCGCTGCCGGTGACGGTGTTGTCGTGTCGGCTGGCTGGGCCGGCGGCTACGGCAACCGCGTCGTGATCTCTCACGGCAAGATGAAGGGCGCAAACATCGCGTCGACGTACAACCACAATTCGAGTCTCAAGGTGAGCTCAGGAACCCGCGTGAAGCAGGGTCAGATCATCGCCTCTTCCGGCACAACCGGCGCCTCGACCGGCTGCCACCTGCACTTCGAGATCATGCAGAACGGCTCGTACGTCAACCCGATGCCCTGGATCAGCTGACGCGTATGCGCGGTCACCCGACGCGCGGCATCTGAGCAGGTTCCGGGAATCACCAGTCAGCACGTCTGAGCTTCGCTGCCAACAGCGCACGCGAGGCAGCTCAGGCGCTGGCTCAAACGTGCTGACTGGCGATCTGTGTCACTATGCGGCTATCAAAGAACGACCGCACAGCCCCGCACGCCAGTGCGCTGGCACAGGGATCGGGGCGGCGATGGTCTCATTGAGATCCGGCTCCTTCAGGTGTGAAGAGTGCACCGGTATCGTCACCGGACCTCACGCTGGATTGGTCATCACCGGCATCGGCAGGGGCACCGGCATCGGCAGGGGCACCGGCATCGGCAGGGGCACCGGCAGTCTTGACAAGGGCATCGCGATCGGCAGAGGCGCTGGCGATGATTTCGGCATGCCGGCGGTGCAGCACTGACCCCGGTGGATGGGTCTCTGCTGTCATGCCTCCCGGCAACGTCCACGTCAGCACCCCTGTTCGGGGCTCGCGTCTGAGTCTGAACACATCTTGGGTCTTCAGTTGGTGGTGCTGTTTGCACAGCGGGTGGAGATTCTCCATCGACGTCGGCCCACCGCGGGCCGGGTGCCGGTGGTTGAAGGGCTGAATATGGTCGAGTTCGGCTTTCGTCGCGGGACGGTCACAGCCCGGCGCGGTGCAGTATCGCCAACGCGCTACGAGAGCGTGCCGCATATGAGTGCTGATCTGGTAGCTGGTGGCCACATGATCGAGAACTTCGCCGGTCGAGGGGTCGGTGAGAAGCCGGTAGATGGTGTCGCTGCCGGTCCCGACCAGCTGCCGGGCTGTCTCCGGGCTAACGGGATGGCCTTCGACAGACCCCGGCAGCTGATCGGCTTCTGGTCCATCGGAAAGCGTCATCGCCGGAACCGTGACAGTGATTCTGGCCTGACGTTCGAGCCACTGCCCGCTGGCAGGGCAGGATACCCGCGAGTCGCTGAGCAGGTCTGCGATGTCGTCGGCCAGCAGGTCGTGCGGGACGCCGGTGTGGCCGGTGGCTTGCTGGCGCTTGGCGAGTGCCGCCTGAGCCAGGTCCAGCGTGTTGACCAATCCGCCGATGTCAGCACCGACGAGGAAATCGTACTTGAGCTGCTCGAAGGATCGAGAGTCAGCGAAGACATGGTTCTCCGGCAGGTCGAAGCCCGCGGTGTAGCCGCGCACGACGCAGCGCGCCATGCCCTCAAGCCGGGCATAGAGCAGGGCGATCTCGTGCGAGGGCCCATGCACCATCAGAGTGCCGCGACCGTGCCGATCGTAGAAGGCCTCGACGCGCCGCCGTTCACGCACCTGACGAGCCTGCTCTTCGCGCGTGACCAGTGTGGCGATAGCAGCCTTGACCTCTGAGAAGTACACGCTCTTCTTCGTCGCCGTGATCGAGATCAGCAGCGCATCGAGCTTGCCGAGCAGCGTCGGATCAACCGATGACGCCTGCCCGGCCGCAAAGACGAAGCGATCAAAGCTCAGCTTTCCAGCGCGCGCGAGAGCAGCGAGCCGGGGGAGTCCGATGAAAGCGGTGGCAGCGCTCGTCACACGTGACCATGCCGTATTCGAGGTGATATCGAGAGCGTGCGCCAGTCCAGTGAGGGTGGTGGTGCCGATGCGCTCACGCAGCCAGCTCAGCGCCTCCGCACGCGCAGCGGCTGATGACTCACCAGCGCTTCCGGAGGTGTCCTCAGAGCTCGTCGCAGCGTTGTCGGAAGGACAGCCTCCGGCAAAGTCGTGGAGAGCATCGATCTGAGAGTCGACATTCTCCCGGCTGTCGGCGCGCACACGCTCGAAGACCAACCCGAGCATCTCCTCATAGCCCTGGAGCTGCACCTGTTCCAGCGCGCTAAGCGAAGCTTCGAAGGAGCTGAAGCGATCGCGGTAGGACAGAGCACCAGCCGTCGCCGAGGCGTGGTCGGCTTGGGTCGTGTCGCCTGCGGCTGGTGTGGGGATGGTCGCTGTCATCGCTGTCGCCTCCTTCTGCTGGTCTCGTGCCTGGTGTCGTGCCTGGTGTCGTGTTTGCGGTGGTGTGGTGTTCTGGTTCTATGACAGCATGAGGCACTGACATCGCTGTCTGACCAGGGAAAACGTCGTGATTCGGGCGATGGGAGTCGTGCAGCGGTGGGGCCCGTTCCCGAGGTGTGGGCAGCCTGGCGTCGCAGCCGTCGCCGAGGCGTGGCCGGCTTGGGTCGTGTCGCCTGCGGGTGGTGTGGGGATGGTCGCTGTCATCGCTGTCGCCTCCTTCTGCTGGTCTCGTGCCTGGTGTCGTGCCTAGCGTCGTGTTTGCGGTGGTGTGGTGTTCTGGTTCTATGACAGCATGAGGCACTGACATCGCTGCCTGACCAGGGCTAACGTCGGCAGCGCGGCACCCGGCCCTCGCCGCCGCACCCGGCTCCCGCCCCCTCGCCGCTGCAGCGCCCAGGCTCCCGCCACCTCGGCGGCGGGACCCCGCGGCCAGCCCCGAGGCTCCCGGCGTCCGAACGGCCGCCGGCCGCAAGCCCACAGCCTTGCGTCCCGCGAGCCCACAGCCTTGCCGGCTGCGACCCCAAAGCTCCGCTGGCCGCGAGCCCGCGATCCGGTACAATGGTGCCTTCGTGCGCACGCAGGCACCGTCGACGCAGGAGAGGAGGGGCATGGCCAAGGAGCAGGGCAAGAAGACGATTGCCAAGAACCGCAAGGCTCGGCATGAGTACCACATCGAAGACACCTACGAGGCCGGGCTCGTCCTCACCGGCACCGAGGTCAAGTCACTGCGCGAGGGCCGTGCATCGCTGACGGACGGCTTCGGCATCATCTTCCAGGGTGAGGCCTGGCTGGAGCATGTCTACATTCCGGAGTACTTCCAGGGCACGTGGACGAACCACTCGGCTCGGCGCCGACGCAAGATGCTGCTGCATAAGGACGAGATCCTCAAGATCTCCCACAAGCTCAAGGAGTCCGGCCGCACGCTGGTTCCGCTCGAGCTGTACTTCGACGGCTCTCGTGTGAAGGTCGAGATCGCGGTCGCCCGAGGCAAGAAGGACTGGGATAAGCGCGAGACGCTGCGCCGCAAGCAGGATGAGCGGGAGGCTCAGCGCGCGATGTCGCTGCGCCGCCAGGGGTGATGCACCACTGTTCTTCGGAGGCTGACGCCACCGCAGCCTGACCAGCCTGTGTGGGCGCGGGCCGCTGTTCAGTCCACCGGGCCCGGCGCGGGGGTGAGCGCCGTTCCCGAGGCGGTCCACCGGCAGTTCGCAACCGTCGCCCTGATCTGCGGGTCGCCCGGGTTTTCCTACCGCTTCTCCACAGCTCCTGTGTATATGTGTGGATAAGGGGAGTATGCCTGTGAATGAGCCGGTTGCGGTTCTTTGACGACCATCATGCACTTCTGCTCAGCAGGCCTCTGACCAGCAGTGATGCAGGATCTTTTGTGGTGTGATACGGCCTGGGCGGTGCATGCCGGTGAACTGGGGTCCGCCCCGCCAGCGCAAGGAATCGGCGTCCTTTCCACAGTTTTCAGACATGGTTGGGGATAGTCTCGCGGGCTGTGGAAAAGCCTGTGGTCATCGGTATGCATCCGTCATGTCCGCCGGTGCCGGCATAACGGGCCGGTGCAGACACCGAAGCTCGCGGAATAGAATTGGAGGCCCTAGTGTTACGGTGATAGACTCATGGTCTGCCGTTGGCAGCTGGTCGCCTCACCGGCGGCGCTGACAGCGTGTTGTTACGAAAGTGAATAAGGGGATGATCGGTTTCGACGTCGTTCAATGCGTCGGGAGAAGCGGGCCGAGAATGTAGAGTCATCTCGTTAACGTTCTCTGCAAAAAAATAAGTGCTAAGTCTAACGACCGCACCGAATTCGCCCTCGCTGCCTGATCTAGCGAGCTGCGATTCTGTCAGCCTAGAGTTGCTTCCGCTCTAGATCCTGGCATCAGCTAGGAAGCCACTGCCGCTGGCATATGTTGGGGATGTCAGTGGAACACTTACTCAACTCCGTTCGTTGGCCACCGTGTTCGTGTGAGGGCCAGGACCTAAGAAACGTTCTCACGGACTGCGCCCGGAGAAGCCCCGATAACTTGCCGACGGACGCGGGTTCGATTCCCGCCATCTCCACTCTGAAAGCCCTGGGTTCCTTGCGAATCCGGGGCTTTCCGCTTATACCTGACTTGGCTCAAATTGGTGTGATGGATATCATATTGACACTGTGACCTGCGGGTTTGGGTTGTGAAGTGCTGGAATTCCTGACTAATCGGGTGGTTGGGGT